>JBBQDJ010000142.1:0-8599 GCA_038319595.1 Verrucomicrobiales bacterium | reverse complement strand
TCGCGGCGGCGGATCACCTGGGCCATGAAGTCGCGCATGGAGTTCAAATTCGCCAGTTTCTGCGCGTCCTCCTCGTCCTCGTCCATCTCCCATTCATGCGGGGAAATCGTCAGCTGGAATTGGGTGGATTCGATGACCACCCGGCCATTGATCTCGCTGAACCACTCAAGATAGAGCGTGTTCCGCCACTCGTAGGGGATTTCCTGATGGTTCTGGTAGAGCGCGTGAAATTCCTCCTCGTCCACCAGCGGAACTTTGTTTTTCCGCGAGGCCGTCATGTCGCCGACGATCCCAGCCTGGTCGACGTCCAGCGCATCGGCATCGTCCTCGGCTTTGGGCTCGGGGTTCTCGAACTGGAGCCTCGTGCCGGCAAGGTCGCGCCAGCAGTCGCCATCCAACGATAAAATCAAGGGCTCATCTCTCCCAGCCAGCCAGACACGCCCCGTCGTACGGCCTTCGACGGTATTGTCGATTTCGCCGTGGGCGACCGCCTGTTCGATCCTCCATGCCATGGCCGATAGTTTCCGCACTCCGGGGGGCGGGCGTCAAGCAAGCGTCTTTGACGATTTTGGGTCTGAAATTTCCCGCTTCTCAATAGTGCTGCCGGTCCGGCAGACGGGTGTATTCTGCAGCCATGTCCAGCGCTTCCTCGCGGCATAGCTCTTCCGACGGAATCATCCGCTCGCTAGGCGGTAACATCATCTGTCTGAAAAACTCGGTGTCGTCGAAGCCGATCGCCGCGGCGTCCTCAATCCGGAATCCATAGTAGATCCGACCGATTCTCGCCCAGTGGATCGCCCCCAGACACATCGGACATGGCTGGCCCGTGGTGTGGATTTCACAACCTTCCAGCGAGTAGGTGCCCAGCCGGGAACAGGCATCACGGATCGCCGTCACCTCGCCGTGGGCCGTCGGATCCTTGGTCCCGACCACCCGGTTCCAGCCCTCGCCCACGATGCTGCCATCCTTCACGATCACCGCGCCGAAAGGGCCACCGGCACCCTGATTCATTCCTTGCCTTGCCAGCTCAATGGCCCGCCGCATGTAAATTTCCCGATCGCTCATGGCCGGAGAATGCCACGACCGCCACCCTTCCTCCACCCCAAATTCACTGGAAACCGGGACCAAGTCGCATTTCTGTTAGCAGAATGCCGATTTGGTTGCTCGCAAAATCGCACGGCCTATCAGATAAAGCCGCTGAATCCATCGATCACCATGCCCAATGATCCAGTCAGTCCGCCCACTCAGATCACCCGCAAGCAGAGCTGCGAGGAAATCAACCGCGCCATGGCCCGGTTCCCGCTCATCCTCCAGATCCTCGGCGAATTGGGCGACAGCCGGCTGCCATTTCCCGGAGATGAGGAGATCCGCCACGGCTGCGAACGCGCGCTCACTTGCATGCTTTCAGAACTTGCCCGCATCCCGGCGGCAGCCGCCTGCAAGCCTTCCAAGGCCGAAGAAGCCGCCCAATCCTGGCTCCAGTCTCCCGCCGCAAGGCAGCTCATCGACGCCGACAAACTCGAACGCATGCAGCAGTTCATCGACGCCATTCTCGACCCTCCGGTTCATTGATTGCGCCTGAAACCCGGCCTGCACTCACTTTAGCCAGCCATCCACAAACGGCGCCAGCCGCTGCGCCATGTCCGCCGCGAACCAAGCCGCGAACGCCCCGGCGATCACATCCATCGTGTAGTGGGCCCGCAGGACCAGCACCACCAACACTTCGCCGAGGGCGATGAAAATGGCGGCTAACGCTAACCACCAGGGACCGAAATGATAGATTTCGATGGCTCCCAACACCGCGAGCGCCGTGTGGCCCGAGAAAAACAAATCGTTGCTGACTCCGTAGGTCACCAGGATCGTCGGAAACTTGGGATCGCGCCAGATCATCCCCGCCGGGGGCGGTAGGGTGCAGCAAAGTTGGGAAACCTGCCGCAGGCTGAAAACGATGATGATCGCGATAAACGGCGCGAAGCTCGGCCCGAACACCGCCATCCCGATCAGTGACAGCCCTAGCAGATCGATGCAAAACGAACTGAGGATCAGCAGCCGGTCCGCCGCCTTGTCATGCGTTAGAAAATACTGGTGCCACCCTGCGGTCAGCCGGTGGACTCCATCGCCGATGCCTGCCTCGTCACTGCCTTTCCGCGCGATGAGCTTCTGCGTCCAGAACCAGATGACCAAAGCCACAGCGATGACTGCGATGCGGAGGAGGATGAGCTTCATTGGCGTAGGGTTGGGGACGGAGATGAATGGCTGTTACTGTGATAGCAGACCGCCTCCAAAAAGGCTAAGGGTTGATACCGCGACAGCGTTTCGATGTCGATAGTGACCTGGGCATGGTATTGTTTACCACCTGACCCAAGAGAATGGACCGGAGATCCATCCCCCTTAGCGTCAGACACTACAAATTTCCACCGCTTGCCTTAGGCTCGAAAGTGGATCGTTGCCTAACGGAATGAACTCCTGGCCGACGAAACCCTGATAGCCGGTGTCTGCGATGGCACGCATGATGGCGGGGTAGAAAAGCTCCTGCGTGTCGTCGATCTCATTCCGCCCGGGGCAGCCGCCGGTGTGGTAGTGGGTGAACCAGCGGCGGTTTTCACGGATGGTGCGGATGACGTCACCTTCCATGATTTGCATGTGATAGATGTCGTAGAGCAGGCCGAAATTTTTGCTGCCGAGGGTTTCGCAGAGCCGGACGCCCCAGGCGCTGTGGTCGCACTGATAGTCCGGGTGGTCGATCTTGCTGTTCAGCAATTCCATGACAAGGGTGATGCCGAGTTCTTCGGCGAGCGGGAGCAGACGACGGAGGCCGGTGGCGCAGTTTTGCAGGCCGTCCTCGTCGGAGATGCCCTCGCGGTTACCGGAGAAGACGATGACGTTTTTCGCGCCGGCGGCTGCGGCGGCTTTTAGGTGTGGCTGATAGATTGCGACGAGGGTGTCGTGGTATTCGAGGCGGTTGAAGGCTTTCTCGATGCGGCCGACTTCGGTGCCCTCGGCGGTTTTTCCCACCGGGAAACTGATCATTGCGCAGGTGAGTCCGTGTTTTGCCAACAGCGGCAGATCTTCCGGCATGACGAGCTCGATGGAAGGAATACCGATGTCGTTCGCGGCGATGCAGAGGTCTTCGAGCGGGATGGCGTTATAACACCAACGGCAGACAGAGTGGTTGATGCGATTCATTTCAAATATCTAATAACTGCTGAGACGCTCGCGCAAATCCGGAGTCCAAAGCCGGGCGACGATGGTTTCCTGGATGGTTTCCATGGTGGCGCGCTCTTCGGGATCCGCGTCCTCGTGGCCTGCTAGATGGAGAAGTCCGTGAACGAAATAGCGCAGGATCTCACGGGCCAGCGGTTCGCTGTATTCGGCGGCCTGGCGTTCGGCGACTTCGGCACCGATGACGATTTCGCCATGATGGAAGGTGATCACGTCGGTAGGCCCTTCGATGTCCATGAAATCCCGGTGGACTTGATCGCTGGTGGTGTCGTCCACCAGTGCGACTTCGAGCGTGGCGAGATGGGAAAGCGGCGAGTCCTCAATGGCGGCATTTTCCAAGGCGAGCCGGGCGGCTTCGTGGGCGACGCTCTCGAACGCGGTCAGCCAGCTTTCTGGAATTTCCGTCGCTTCCTGATTGTTGCCGATGATGACTTCGAGAGACATGGTGGTGGGGTAGCTCGAAGCGCCGGTTCAGGCGCGCTTGGGCATCGGGATGACGCGGCCGCCCTGGGTGGCGTCGTTGGCGAGGCGCTTGGTGGCGGTGGCCGATGAGGAATCGTCTTTCGGATAGTCGATCCGGCTATGGAGCATGCTGCGGAGCGTGCTGGCGAAGCTGTCCTTGACGATGGCGAGTTCACGCAGGGTGAGCGGGCAATCGTCGAGCTGGCCGTCGTTGATTTTCGCGCGGATTAGATCTTCTACCAGCGTGCGGATTTTAGCGGGAGTCGGTTTCTTCAGCGAGCGGGAGGCGCTTTCGATGCTGTCTGCGAGACTGATGATGCCACTCTCGCGGGAGCTGGGACGCGGGCCGGGATAGCGGAAATTCTTTTCTTCGACCATCGGCAGGTCCTCGGGATTTTCTAACCGGCGGTCGACTTTTTCCATCTCCGACTTCTTCTGTTCTTGGGCGCGGCGGTAGAAATAATAGACCAACGAGTCGCCGTGATGTTCCTGAATGACGTCGATGATGCGGGGGTTGAGTTTGTGTTTCACCGCGAGATCGATGCCGTCCTTGACGTGGGCGATGATGATCAGCGAGCTCATCGTCGGGGTCAGCGAGTCGTGGGGATTTTCGACGCCGTCGTGCTGGTTCTCGATGAAATAGCCGGGCTTTTTGAGTTTCCCGACATCATGGAAATAGGAACAGACGCGGCACATCGGGGCGTTCGCGCCGATTTTCTCGGCGGCGGCTTCGGCGAGCGATGCGACGACCAGGCTGTGATGGAAAGTGCCCGGTGCTTCGAGCTGCATCTGGCGGAGCAGCCGGTGGTTCAGGTCGCTGAGTTCCAGCCAACTGATGTCGGTGGTGAGGTGGAAGGTGCCTTCGAAAAGCGGCAGCAGGCCGCTGATGAGCAGCGCGGTCAGGACGGCGGTGCCAAAAGCGGCGGCGCTGCCTTGGCCGAGAACCTGCAGGTGGTTCATCGCGTTTTCGCCGAAGCAGTCTGCGATGTTGAGGCGGCCCAGCGCGATGCCGGTCACCAGGGTGACGGCGCCGATGTAGATACCGGCCTGGAGCAGTTGGAGGCGTTTACGAACTTGATAGGCGAGGAGGACGCTCGTCATTCCACACACCAGACTGAGAATCATATAGCCGAGGACGTCGGCCTGAGGGACCAGCAGGCAGCCGACCAAGGTGACATAGACGGCGGAAAACGCGGCGACCGCCCGCCCGAGGAGCACGCCGTGCAGCATGGGAGCGAGGGCAAACGGGACGGCGAAGAAACGGTAGGTTTCGGGAATCGTTTCCGCATCCACCAGTGACATCACGGCCTTCACCATCAACAGATGTCCGACCAGACCCCCAAGGACCAGGAGCACCCGGCTGTTGCGGCGGCAGGAATCCTGCAGGCTCACTTGAAACATCACGATGGCAGTGACTGCGATGATGAATCCGTAAAGCGCTCCCTTCAACGGGTCTGCCTCAAAAGCAGTCCCCGGGGCGGCTTTCAGAACGAGGACCGCGATGCCCACGGCCACCGTGGCATAAAGCGCGAGTTTGACCCAAAAACTGTCCTCCAAGGCCTGAATGACCGGATTCTCGCTGTGAACGCGGCGTTTTTTACCTGACGAAAGCCCTTGTCGGGCCAACCGCCAGCGTTTGATGGCATCCAAAAATCCCACGGCGGTAAGTTGATCGTTTGAACGGGCGGGAGTCCGATGCGGATTTCCTGCCGGGCGCAAAACCTAAGCCGGGTTTTCGCCCTTGGCAATCCGCAAATCGGGGGGGCTTGAGTGGGCAATCGGGGGCCTAGGCTGCGGGGACGGAAGGATGAATCGCCAGCGATGCCGTGCGGACTGATTTTGCGATTCCCGTGAGCCGGAGAGGGGGTTAGTATCCGCCGGTGACGATGAAATCCGGAGGAATGCTGGTGGCCGCGCCGGAGCGGTGGGACGAGGCGTGTTTTGCCGTGCCTGCGATGCGGGCGATGGTTTCCTCCGGACTGGAGGTCGGTGTCCTGTGTCCCGTGGAACAGCGGGAGTTCTGGGAAAGTGTTGGTGGAATCAAGGTCATCGATTTCCCGGTGAAATCCAAACTCAAGGTCGTTGCGGCAGCAATTTCGGGAAATTGGGAGGCCTCGCTGTCATGGGCCGCCGGACCGGCCGCCGAGATTTTCCAGCTCGCACGGATCCCCAGACGCCTCGGCCCGGACGAGCGGAAATTGAAGAAACGGCTCACCCACCCGATGGGATTTTCCGCCGGGCCGCTGGAACACCGCGTGAGGCACTACCTCGCGGCGGCAGAGGAACTGGGAATGGAAACCGCCCGACCCGAGTTTTTCGCCCCCGCGGCTTTGGGCATCGAGTCGGTGGATCAAGCGGTCATGCTTTGCCCTGCGTCCGACTTCGGCCCGAACCACGAATGGCCGCTTGACGGTTGGGAGGAGATCGCCAATGCGATTTTGCAAACCGGACGCCGCGTCACCGTGACGAGCATCGACGGCGGCCGGCGCTTGGCCAAACGCCTCGTCGATAAGCTCGGCGACCGGGTGGAGTTCTTCCACGCCAATCCCCTAGGATCGACCCTGCCGGTGCTCGCCGTGCACGGTTTGGTCATCGCCGCCGACGGCTCGCTGCCCCACCTCGCCGCCCATGCGGGGACCACCTGCATCACGCTTTTTGGTCCTAACGATCCCGCTTGGAAACGGCCGCTCGGCCGGCGGCATGCGGTGGTTAGAAGGCATGTCGAATGCGCACCGTGCCTGTTGGACAAATGCCCGCTGGACTTGCGCTGCCAGAAGGAGCTCGAAACCGAGCGGGTCTGGCAGGTGGTGTTGGGAAAGCTCTGAATGGAACGCGGAATTCATTCCGGCTTTCATTCATTCATTCATTTGGGATGGCGCGTGGATCTACCATCGCGCGTCAGGCCTCCTTTTCCGATCCCTCCTCTGGCAGCATCAGCGCGAAAAACGCCGCCGGAATGAACAACCACGACGCCATCAAGAGCACTCCGGCGAAGTCACCCTGGACCTTGTTGAAAATCCCAAAAAACACCACTCCCGCTGCCGACAGGATGCGGCCGATGTTATAACAGAACCCCGCGCCCGTGCTCCGCAGCAGCACCGGGAACAGCGGGGGAAGGCACATCGTGAACAAGCCGAAACAACCTTGCATCACGCCGATCAACGCGAACAACGCATAGGTCGTTTCCAGGTTGTGCGTGCTGGAAAATGTGAACCACATCGCCGCGGAATAGCCACCTAACAAAAGTGCGATGGCCTTGCCGTAGCCCATGACTTTCGCCAGCGCACCTGCGACGAAATTTCCGACCAGCGAGCCGAGCATGATCCATAATAGCGCCATCACTGTCGCGCTGTCTTTGGCTGCCTTCGAAGTCGCCACCTCCGGCAACGTGCGGATGTAGCTCTGCTGCCAGAACATAAAGGTCCAATGGGCCGTAAGCGACACCGCGCAGATCAGCATGACTCGCCAGGTGATGCTGCGGACTTGCGGGCCGAACAACTCGCGGATTTTCGGCGCCGGCTGACCTTTCCGCGCCTCCGTCCATTCCTCCGTCTCCGGCACCGCGCTGCGGATCCATAGCGTGACGAAGGCCGGCAAGACCCCGACGAGGAAGATCCATTGCGGCGGGTGGCCTTTCAGCAAGGCTCCTGCCAGACAGGCCAGCAGCACGCCGCAGTTTACCGCGCTCTGCAGTACCGCAGCAATCCATGGCCGCCATTTCTTCGGCCACGTTTCTGATAGAAGCGAGGCGCCCACCGCCCACTCGCCGCCGATGCCGAGGGCTGCGAGAAAACGGAACACCAGCAGATGCCACCACTCCTGCGAGAAATACGACAGCCCGGTGAAACACGCGTAAGTCAGGATCGTCAGCACCAGGGCCCGGCTGCGCCCCAGTAGATCTGCCACCCGGCCGAAGAACCCGCCGCCCAGCGCCCAGCCGATGAGAAACGCCGCCTGGATGATCGACGCCTTCTGTCCCACATCCGGATCCGACTCGCTGGTCATCAGGAGTTGCGCGACGAACGCCGTCGCGACGAGCGTGTAAAGATGCATGTCCAACCCGTCGAACAACCACCCGAGCCAGGCTGCGAGTCCGGAGCGGACTTGCTGCGGTGACAAATCGCGAAGGTGCTGGATTTCCTGGGTCGGGCCTGGTGCGTTGCTCATGGGTTGGGCATTTCATCCAGCAATCAGCCGCCGGTGGCCAGTCAATTCATCCCGCCGCCACGTGGTTGCGGCGTCTCGCCGCAACGCTTCTTTTTCTAAGACATTGCGGCGAGACGTCACAACCACGTTCCGCGCTCTATCCGCCGAGTTCAATTTCACACAACACTACTGTCATGTGAAAATCAAATTCCCGGACGTCCGCTAGGGGGCGGGGACGTCTCATCCAATACGGTCAGTTTGAACATAAAGAGCGAAGAATTTAACCGCAGATGGAAACGGATGAACGCAGATAAAGAGGGATGTTTTTGGGTTTTCATCTGCGTTGATCCGGGTCCATCTGCGGTTGAAAATTTTTCAACTGACAGCATTGGGCGCCTCGCGCCCGTTCATGGACGAAACGTCCATGCGCCTGACTTCGGCCACAAGCGACAGAACTCCATGAATTTCCTCCCGGAGCTCATTTCAAGTAGTCGATGCGCTGCTTCAACGCGGCGATGCACTCGACCCGTGCGGCGACGGAGACTTTCGCTCGGTTGCGGTGGAACCAAGCGAGATTCTGGGGTTTCAAAGCTTCGTTAGAGCGGGTGGCACGGGCCTCGGCCTGGCCTAGCAGACTGCGGAATTTTTTGATCAACTCCGCATCGCTGAGTGAGGTCTTGCGGGCGGCGAGCTCGTTGTTCATCGCGATCAGGGATTTTACGATGTCGTTGTTCTTGTTCTGCTCGAAGATGGACGCGGCCGTCATGTC
>JBBQDJ010000141.1:0-8690 GCA_038319595.1 Verrucomicrobiales bacterium | reverse complement strand
TATGGCTTCCAATTCCGCCGCGGCCAAGTGCACGAGGAAATCGTCCATGACAGCATCGACGCCGTCCGCGAACGGGTGCTTGAGGACATCCGTAGAACTGGCAATCCTTCCCGCGCCGTCATCGAAGGGGTGGATGACGCTTGGGAGATTTCCATTCTCAAATTCTCTTTTGAAATGATACTCCGTTCCCATGAAATCAACGCTTTCGATTTCAAGCGTCGCGGACTTATCTGAGCCATTTGTTTCGCCCATGAGCCTTTGGACGGTATTAAAGCTATTCGCCGCCATCGCCGTACTGGTGGTCATGTCCTTCACCGGCATGTTGGCCTATCACATTCTGGTTGCTCCGCTGGGTGGTGTTTTCGAGAAAATCATTCCGAATCCATCGGAGGTGATCGGCAGGAAACCGGAGGCAGATTTTGCAAAAATGCTCGATTCCGCCGACCTCCCGGACATCGATCCGGGCGAGAAGGCGTTTCAAAAAGCCCACGAACTGTTAGCGCTTGGCCAGCTCGTCGAGGCGCGTGAGAAGCTGACTACGATCATCAATATTTTCCCATCCTCCTCCACGGCCCCTGCGGCACGGCGCATCGTGGGTGAAATGAATTTGGACGAAATTCTCTCCACCAGCCACATGGAGGGCAAGCTGCTCCACGTGGTGAAGCGCGGGAACTCATTCCTCGGCATCGCCGCTGAACACGACACCACGCTCGATGTCATCATGCATCTCAACAACATGATGGAGCTGAAAAACATCCAGCCGGGTGAGGAACTCGTCGTGATGCCGCTCAATCTCCGCATCCTCATCGAGCCCCAGCGCAAGTCCCTTTCATTGTGGGATGGCGGCCGTTTCGTTCGGGACTATCCCATCATCCATCTCGGCGTGACTTCGCCGTTAGCCCTAGGAAAAACCAAGATCAGTTCCAAACTCGCCGAACTCCAAGGCAAGCGGGTGGCCCCCCAATCCAAGGACTACCGTGCGGCGGAAAAAATCATCCAGATCGCCAAACCCTCGCTTCTGATCCGCGGCGCGGCTGAGAACTCTGAGGAATTTCCCCGCGGCATCATCCTCCGCCCCGAGGATATGGAGGAAATCAGCCTGCTCACCCGGGTCGGCAACGACATCGAAATCCGCTAATCCCGGGCTTCGGTTTCAAACCACCCGCCACCGCGACATGGAGGCCATCGTTCACATCCCTCGTTCCGAAGATTCCGGATTGCATGAGGCGCTTGGCACGGTCAGCTTGTCAGCCGTGCGGACCATTTTTCCCGGGCGCGATTTTTTACCCGAATGATGAATAGATCCACTGGCGAACCGTCCAACATCGCGCTGGGGCCTGTCGGTCCCGTCGATCCGGACTCTTCCCTGAGCGAGCCGGACGATGATTTCCGGCTCGTCGCACTTGCGCAGAAGGGGGACATGAGTGCCTACGACGCGTTGGTCACCCGGCATCGCGGAAGGATATTTGCCATGATCCGGAACATGATTCACCAGGAAGCCGACGCGTGGGACCTCTCCCAAGAGGTCTTCATCAAGGCGTGGCATGCACTTCCAAAGTTTGAGGCGAAGGCGCGGTTTTCCACCTGGCTCTACCGCATTGCCCACAACGCGGTTTACGATTGGGTGCGGAAGCGGAAAATCGAAAGCGTGGGAGAACTCAACGACGAGATTTTCGAGCGGGAACGGATTGATTCCGCCTCGTTTACCACACCTTCCGGCGGTGAGTCGCCGGACCAATCCATGTCCCATGGCGAGCTAAGGATGAAAATCCAAGTCGCCTTGGGGAAACTTTCTCCCGAGCACCGTGAAGTGGTGATCTTGAAAGACGTCCAAGGATTGTCCTACAAGGAAATTGCCGAAGCGATGTCGAGCACCCTTGGCACGGTGATGAGCCGGTTATTTTACGCACGTCAGAAACTCCAAGCCTTGCTAAAAGATGAATACGAATCCAGATGATGCAACGCTGGCCCTGTGGCTGGATGATGAATTAGCCGGTGAAGAACTCACCGCCGTTGAGGCGTGGGCAATCACCCAACCCGACCAGTTGACTGCCCGCGAGGAAATCCGCAAGTGGCGCTCAACCATCGCCCGGGCCGTTCCAGCCATGGAGGAGCCACCCTATCCGGAATTCTTCAATACGCGGATCCTCCAATCCATCCGAGAATCCTCGTCCCATCCGCCTACCCCGGTGAAACGCCCGTTTTTCTGGAATTCGTGGCTGATGCCGCTGGCGGCTTGCGCGGGCATGATCTTCGCGTTCTGGGTGGGTAAGCAGTCGAGCCATTCTCCTCAATACGACGTGGCAGGCGCACCGAAAGCGATCCCCGTGGAACCGGTGCTTTATACTCCAGAAAATGGGGTCGATGCCGAGTGGTTTGCTAGTAGCCATGCCTCTGCGACCGTCATCGTCCTCAGCGGGGTGGCGGCGATCCCTGATTCAACGGATTTCTCGGCGACGGTCTATGTGCCGATGGAACGCGAGATCGATTCGACAGCAGGCGGCGCGGTGGATCCATCAACCGAAGTGGCACGATGATCTATCCAAGAGTTTTCATCAGCGGGCTGGCAGCAGGGGCTTTCCTCTTGCTCGCCAATTCCGGCCAAGCGCAGACCGATCCCGGGAAAACCCCCATGGGGCAGGTGGATTTCACGGTTTACTATGCCACCAACGGCGATCCGAAAATTGCAGGGGCCAAGAATTCCGCCGTAGAAAAGGAGACTGAAACCCGGCTGCGCGGTGAAGAGCGCCTGCGTTTCAAAAACTACCGGGTGCTCGGCCATGAAATGCAGCCCTTGTTCCGCAGCTATGAAAATTGGGCCCAGCCACTGCGGCCATCGGATGAGGTCCTCGTGAGATTTGAGGCTCAAAGCACGCCCACTCGGGATGGCACCAAGCTCGACCTCGAACTCTGGCTCAGCCGGAAGAAAATCCTCAAGACCGATGTGCGGCTCGAAGGTCGCCGTCCGCTCTTCATTCTCGGCCCCGAATGGCGCGGTGGTCGGCTGATTGTCGGCGTAGCACTTGCGCCTTCGCCAAAACCAGGCTCTTAATACCTCATGAAACGGACAACTCTCATCCTTTTGGCGCTTCAGGCGCTTTCCTTCGCCGGCAACTTGGAATTCAAGGAACTGATCAAGAAGCAGACCGCCACCGCGGATGCGACCAAGGTCACCACCGATTTCGAGTTCACCAACACGACCGACAAACCGGTCACCATCGCCAAGTGCGACCCCACGTGCTCCTGTCTGGCGGTTCAGGTTTCCGGTGGGAAAATGAAATATGCACCCGGTGAATCAGGGGTCATTCGCACCGTGTTTGATGTAGGAAATGCCACGGGCCCGGTTGAAAAAGGAGTGGCCATCTATCTCGATAGCGATCTGCCTGACAAGCCGTCGATACTCCTTCAGGCTAACATCCTCATCCCAGTTCTCGTTTCACTTGAACCCAAAACCGTTTCGTGGGACCTCGGGGGCAAGCCCGAAGAGAAGATCATTCACATCAAAATGGCTGAGGGCAACTTGATCAATGTGATCGGCGTGGACCTCAAAGAGTCCTTCAAATACGAACTCAAGACCATTGAGAAGGGGATCAGTTACGAGCTGGTGGTCTCGCCGAAATCGACAGAAACAGTCGATCTTGGAATCATCCGGATCGAAACTGACAGCAAGATTCCCAAGCAGAAAGTCCAGCAGGCGTTTGTCGTCGTGCGCAGGACCGCCCTAGTCAAAGACGTTTCCCAAAAATGAATGCCATCGCCCAGTTGGTAGCCATTGGGGTCGTTGCTCTAACCGCAGCTGGAACGACTTTCTGGATCAAGGGGCCGCCAGTGCGCGTGGTGCTCTGTGATCCTGCCACGTTGAAGCCCGACGAAGTTTGCCTTCAACAGATCTCTAGCAGTGAAAAAGTCCTTTGGGTGGATGCCCGGCACCGCAAGGACTGGGAAAAGAACGGACTTCCCGGTTCGGTGTTGTGGAATCTGGATGCGGAGGAGGACATGCAGGCATTCGAGGCCGACGTCGCCCCGCGCATCATCGAAACTCCTCGAGTGATTGTGTATTGCGGGGATGAAAATTGTGGACTCAGCCGACAGGTCGCGAACCGCATCCGTGACTTACAACTCGGGGCCGAGGTTTCCATCCTCCACGGCGGCTGGCGCGCTCTTTCCGAAGCCGGCCGGATCAAGGATTCCAGTCCAGGGTCTTGAGGTCGAGCGCCTCAAGATAGGGCGTCTCCGGCCGATCTTCGGTGTTCCATCGCAGCATCACCGTGCAGGCCCGGGCCTTGCCGAAACTGATGCTGTAGGTTCCATCCTCCAGCATGCGGCCGATTCGCGACTGCCTGCCGAAGTAAGCGCGGGCGAGCTCCTTGGTGTCCTCCTTCGGAAGCATTTTGAGAGTGAGTTTCTTCTCCCTGTTAGGGACGTTCTCATCGTTGCAGGATGCCACCGCATAGATGATGACTTGGAAAATACCTGCCTTCTCGGAAGGGGTTTTCGCATAGGTGGCCAGACGCCCGCCGAATGAATCCAGGAAAGGATCCGCGACGATTTTTGGGTCGGCACTGCCACGCTTTCTGACGAGAATCGTGTAAGGGGCGAGCCGGTTGGCGCCTGCGTCGAAGTCCACACTGAAGTAGAAATCGATCACTTGCTCGACCGCATTGGTTTCCCTGAACTCGGGGATGATGTTGCTGGATGTGGGCAGCGACCCGGCGAGACAGGATTTGGCCAATTCGGGTTCGGTGGTCTTGGTCTCGATGAGTGGAAGCCGTTCTGTTAGGGATTTAACGGTTAGGAATTTCTCCAATACCTCCTGCGCGGCCTTCTGGGCATCGACCGGCTCCACGCCGCTCGGAAGTTCCGGTGGAGGCTGCACAATCGTCGGAAGTTCAGGCTGGGAAACCGGTAACGAAGGCCCCGGTTCGCCTTTGGACCGCTCACGGGAAATGGGCGGATAGATCTCGTCAGGCAGTATCTTCACTTGTTTCGGAAGCGCCGCCGGATTGGGTGGGGGAACCGGTTTCTGCTGATGGAGAAGCAGCGATAACAGTCCGAAAACTAGGCCTGCGAGCAGAATGATGCACGCCAAGGGCAGCAATAAACGGATCAGGCGCTTCCGCGGACGGGAGTGGGGCGGGCGACCTTGAGTTGATTTCGACGGTTCGGTGCTTCGATTCGCCTCAGGCATCGGCTTGGCGATCGGCTCCGAAGTGCTGGTCCGATTTGGTAGTTGCCGTGGCTCGGGACGAAGAAGTGCCGGAGTGGTGGTGAGAGCTGGAATCGCAGGGTTGGCCCCAGAATTCTGTAAAGATGCGGCTGGAAGAGTTGCGGGCGGCAAAGCGACCGGGACCGGCACGACTGCAGGCATCGATACCGGATAGGGCTCGCCAGCAATCGGCATCGGATGACCCGGCGGAACTGGGTTGGCTGGGGGCAGGGGAGTCGCAGTTGCTTCCGCGATCTTGGCGGGTGGTGCCGGAATGACCTGAGCGACAGCAGGCGAATCAACAGGAACTACCGGAGATGGATAGACGGGAGTCGCAGGAGCTTGATAGACGGGCGCAGCGGGAGCTTGATAGACGGGCGCGGCCGGAGCTTGATAGACGGGTGCCGCCGGAGATTGATAGACGGGAAGATTGGCTGGCTGGGAAACTGGGGCGACAGGACCCTGATAGGCCTCGGTCGCGGCTGGTTGATAGACCGGAGGCGGATAGGGTGCCTGGATTTGATTTCGACACGAAGGACACGGACCGATCACACCTGCCAAACTCCCCGGAACCGTCAGCTTGATGCTGCAGGCGGGACAAAAGAAGGTGATTGAATCATTTGCCATGCGAATTGAAACGAAGCCTACGTAAAACGCCGGGACTCGTCAATACTACAGAAATCTTAACTATTGGCAAAAATCCTTCCAAATCAAGCGGCTTGCCTTAGAAGGGCGATCATGACCCCTTGGATCACCAACTCACGGGCTGGTATTAGATCGGGGAAGTCTGAATTTTCCGCTCGAAGAAACGGCTGCCCTTTCGTGACCAGATAGCGCTTCAACGTGGTTTCCCCATCAATAAGGGCGGCGACGATATCGCCTTTGCGAGGTTCCCGGAACTCAAGGATCACTGTGTCGCCACTGCAGATATGGGCGTCGATCATCGAATCTCCACGGACCTTCAAGGCGAAGGTGCGAGCGTGGCGGGGGAGTCCCAAGGCGGCGATGTCGATGGAGATGCATCCCTGTTTGTCCTGCTCCGCGTCTTGGGCCATGCCGGCGGCGATGTGTCCGTAAATGGGGATATCGATGATTTCACCGCGGTCGAGCTCATCCGGGAAAATGACGGCGCGCGCTTTGCCCGGCAACCGCTGGATGACGCCTTTTCGTTCGAGTGCCCGAAGATGGCTCATGGCTGCGGTCTGGCTGGCGAATCCGAAATGGTGCTGAATTTCACGCGTGGACGGCATGATACCGGTTTGGCGCTGGGATTTGCGGAGGTAATCGAGGATTTCCTGTTGGCGGTGGGTCAAGTCGGCGTGCATCGTTTTATGAACAGTGTTCCTTAGAACAAATCGCATTCTGCAGCCGGCATCAAGAAAAATATTCGCTCGCCCGACAATTGGGCGAAGCCTCGATATCCCGCTCGCATTTCCGGGAAGTGGGGTCTAGTCACCTCCCGTGCAGGATGATCCGGAAGCCCGACAGAAGCCCGCTGCGGTATTCGGTGG
The DNA here is from genome assembly GCA_038319595.1 of Verrucomicrobiales bacterium. Lineage (GTDB taxonomy): Bacteria > Verrucomicrobiota > Verrucomicrobiia > Verrucomicrobiales > Akkermansiaceae > Luteolibacter. Next base: position 1,973 of record JBBQDJ010000141.1, on the reverse strand, counting down.
GTTGTGGGTTGTCTTTTTCCTGCAAGGGATGGCGCCGGGATTCTGGATGCCCGCCATCACGAATATTCTCAAAGCGCAGGGGCTTGAGGACTGGGTGGCGATGATTTTCATCGTGCCGCCGCTGTGCGCGTTGATTTCCCCGTTGATCGGTGGCGCGTTGGCGGACCAGCGGGTCGCGGCGGATCGCTTGTATGCCTGGATCTGTTTCCTGAGCTCCGGGGTCTTGCTCGCCGCCTTCGCTGCCTTGCATGCGGGGTGGAATCCATGGTGGTTCGTCGGGCTGATGGGATTGGCCTCGCTCATTTCGGGACCCTCCTGGGGGCTTCTAACAACCATCGCGCTGACGAATCTCTCCCATGGCGAGCGGCAGTTTCCCTTGGTCCGACTTGGGGCGACGCTGGGGTGGATGGGAGCCGGGGTTCTCACGAGCTTCGTTCTGCATGCCGATACCAGCCCGACTGCGGGTTATGCATCAGCCGCTGTTAGATTAATCTCCGGCTTCTTCGCCTTTGTGATGCCCCACACGCCGCCGCTGGGGTCGGCGAAATCCTTGAAAAGCCGCTTGGGACTGGATGCGTTCAGCTTGATGAGGCACCGCGACCATGGGGTGTTTTTCATGGTCACCGCCTTGTTCTCGATTCCTCTAACCGCTTTCTACATGTATGCACCGGAGCTGCTCAAGGTGCTAGGGGATGCTCATTCAACAGCCACGATGACGCTTGCACAGGTGACGGAAATCGTCGGCATGCTGCTAGTGGGCGCCGTGATGACCCGGTTCAGGGTGAAGACCGTGCTGCTGTGGGCGCTGGGGTTGTCCGTCCTGCGCTTCGGCATGAGTGCTTATGCGGGGGGCTCCGGTTTGATCGGGTGGCACATCGGTGGCATCATCCTGCACGGGATCTGCTATACATTCTATTTCATTACGGCACAGGTCTTCCTTGACCGCCGCGTGGACCCTGGCATGAGAGGACAGGCACAGGGCCTGCTCACTCTGGTATCCAGCGGACTCGGTCCATTGGCGGGGGCGCTGATTTGCGGTTGGCTCAGGAACCATCTGGTGACCGCGGATGGCCACGGATGGATGGAGTTTTGGGCCATCCTCGCCGCCATGATCGCTGTCTGTTTTGTCATCTTCAGCCTCTTCTATCAAGGACAGGCTCAATCCGGTCGCAAGATCTAACGGGCATAGATTCCGCAGGGTGCGACGACGGCGCAGGGACCGCCCGTCATGCCGATCGGCGGAATGACCAGTTCGACTTTGGCACCGTTCACCTTGAGGCATGCGTGGCCCGCAGCGGCTTCGAGTCCCTGCTGATGGAAGGGGGCGGTCGCCAGGGGCTCGCGGTTGATCAAGGCAGTTTTTGGGAAATCTGCTAGATGGGATTCAAACACAAAGCCCGGGATTTCTACGCGGGCCGTCGCCTGTTCTGCGGAGACGGTTATCGTGATTTCTCCCAAAATGGCGGGAGCACCCTCAAACGGAGTTCCCACGAAAATGTGATTGGCGAAATAGGCAGCCACCTGGGCGTCGCTGCTGACGAATCCGAAGACCAACGGTGCCGCTGCCGGATCCGGTTGCCAGAAAATCATGCCACCCGGCGCCGAGCCCACCGGAGTATGAACCATCCGCGCCACGTGCACGATGACGTTTGGCATTTCAAGATCCGCATGCGTTTTCGCGACTAAGTCCACTCCACCTTCCCAAGACATCCAGTTGTTCATTGACATGCCTCTGACGCTAGAAACTCAGCACGAACGGTCAAGCGAGTTCGCAGGCCAGACGGATCGCTGCGATCATCGACGAAGGGCTGGCCACATTTTTTCCGGCGATGGAAAACGCTGTGCCATGGTCGGGACTGGTGCGCGGTTTCGGCAATCCCAGTGTGACGTTCACCGCCGTGTCGAAATCCAACAACTTCAGCGGAATCAATCCTTGGTCGTGATACATCGCCAGCACCGCGTCGTGCAGGCCT
>JBBQDJ010000140.1:0-8691 GCA_038319595.1 Verrucomicrobiales bacterium | reverse complement strand
GAAACGCTTGGCAACGGCTTTCCGTGTTTTTGCTTTTCCTCCGACTCTTGGCATGGGACGGGCAAACTAGGGTCCAGCCCCGCCTTGGCAAGGCAAAAGTGCAACAACGGACTGCGGAACTCATTCCGGCTTTCATTCATTCCTTTCTCCATGGGGCCTCAAGCGGAGAAATAGGGACCTGACACGAAATCCAACGAGTTTACGATCCCCTGCCATTCCCGGTATTGCCATCGCCCCCCTTCCCCGCTTCCATCCGCGCGCCGATGGCCTCCTCGTTCTCCTTTGACTCCCTCAATCAAGCGCAGCGTGAAGCCGTGGGCGCTTTGGACGGCCCGGTGATGCTGCTTGCTGGCGCAGGCACAGGCAAAACCCGCACCGTCACCTGCCGGATCGCGCACATGCTGGAAAAGCGGATCGCCCCGTCCGAGATCCTTGCCGTGACCTTCACCAACAAGGCTGCCGCCGAAATGCGCGAGCGGATCAGCGGCATGGTCTCGAAAAAAGCGGCGGAGGACATGACCGTTTGCACCTTCCACTCGCTTTGCGTCCGCATCCTCCGCGGCGGCATCGAAAAAATCGGCTACAAGAAGAATTTCTCGATCTGCTCGCACTCGGACCAGGTCGGCATGATGAAACAACTCCTCGTCCGCAAGGGCGGTGCCGAGCTGAAAGTGAAACCGGACGAGGTGCTCTCCGCCATTTCCAAAGCGAAGAACAAAGGCGTCGAGCCGCAGGACATGGAGGACGATTTTTTCTCCACCCTCGCCTTCGCCTATCAGAACGAACTCCGCGCGCAGAACGCCGTGGACTTCGACGACCTTCTGCTGCTGGGCGAGAAAATCCTCCGCGAGCATGCCGACGTCCGGGAAATGTTCCGCCAGCGCTTCACCCGCGTCACGGTGGACGAATTCCAAGATACGAACGCACTCCAGATGCAGCTTCTCCAACAGCTCGTCGGCGGTCCGAACTATCATGTCTGCGTCGTCGGCGATGACGACCAGTCGATCTACGGCTGGCGTGGCGCGGAAGTGGCGAACATCCTGCAGTTCGAGAAATTTTTCCCCGATCCGAAAATCATCCGGCTTGAGGAGAACTACCGCTCGACCCACGCCGTCCTGCACACGGCTAACAGCCTGATCAAACACAACGTCGGCCGCCGTGAGAAAGTTCTCCGTTCCACCCGCAAGGGCGGCGATCCGGTGCGCATCGTCGCGATGCCCGGCGACGACCAAGAGGCGGAATTCATCGCCGAGGAGATCCTCGCGGAAAAAGGTGCCGTCGGCCGCGAGTGGGAGGACTTCGCCATCCTGTTCCGCACCAACGGCCAGAGCCGCAAACTCGAACTCGCCTTCCGCGAGCGCAAGATTCCCTATCGGATGGTCGGTGCGCAGAGTTTCTACGACCGCCGTGAAGTCCGTGATGTGCTGGCCTACGCCCAGCTTCTTGCCGCACCGGACGCCGACGTTCCCCTGCTCCGCGTGCTCAACGCGCCTAACCGCGGCATCGGCCAATCCACCGCCGTGCTCGCCACCGACTGGAGCCGCGAGCATCACGAATCCGTCTGGCAGGCGCTTTGCGATCCGAATTTCACCGACCAGTTAGGCCCGAAGTCAGCGAACGCCGTGCAGGAATTCGTCGCCACCATCGCCGGGGCGAAGAACCGGATCGAAATCGCGAAGGAGAATCCCGCCGATGTCCTCGACTCGCTCGTCAAGCAGATCGAATACATCCCGTGGATCGAGCGCGCCTGCAAAACCGACAGCGAACGCCAGCAGCGCGGCGAGGGAATTCATAGCGTCATCGATAGCCTCCGCCAGCACCTCGCGAAAGGCCCCAAGAAGACGCTCCAGTCCTTCCTCGACCACAGCGCGCTGGCTTCGGAAAAAGAAGATGACCTTGAGAAACAGAAAGGGGCCACACTGATCACGTTACACGCCTCGAAGGGTCTCGAATTTCCCATCGTTTTCCTCATCGGCCTCGAAGAAGGTTTCCTGCCTCACACCCGCAGTATCGCGGAAGGAACGAAGGACGAGGAGCGACGGCTGTTATACGTCGGCATCACCCGCGCGCAGGACCAACTGACGATGACCTACTGCGCCACCCGCATCAAATACGGTCAGGAAACCGGTTGTCAGCCGAGCAGTTTCATCGGCGAGCTTGATGACGAGTTCATCAATCACACCACCTACGACGATATTCTCGGGGCCGCGCCCAGCACCGATGAGCTTGAAAACTTCTTCGGCGGACTTAAGGGGATGTTGGACGACACCTGAGCGGCTGTCTGAAAATACCCGAAGGCAGGGATCGACCTCCGGGCGGTCCACGAGAATGGAAAGCGAACGACCGCCCATGGCCTAATTTACAAGCACTTCATGGACAAAGGAGTTCTCCTTTCATTCGCACCGGACCGTTGCGGAGAACGGTCCCTGCCATCTTTCAGAACTTCTCAGAGCTCGCCATCTCCTAACGACTCTTCTTTTTCCACTCGGGATATTCCTTCGCCAGCAACTTCTGCGGCCAAGTTCCATACCAAGCATAACCATTCCGGCGCTCATCGCCGATCTCCGCGATGGAGGCTTTCGGGATTCCGTCGCGATCACAGAAGAACGGCTTGCCGGATTTCAAATCATAGAACCGCGCCCACAACGGCGGTGAGGAGGAATCCCTAACGACCACCAGATCCTTGTCTCCCTTGCCATCGGGGTTTACACGCTTTTCAAGGCGGATCCCGGTGAGTTTCGCTGCTTGAAACCAAGCGACGGCTCCATCAATGGAATGCACGATTTCCGGATCCGGGTTTTCTAAACTCATCAGTAACTCGGTGATGCCAACCGATTCCGAACCGCTCAACGACGCCAGCTCGAAGGCCCGCGCCGGACGCGGACTGAAATCCAGTTCGTCATGCTGCGCGCACCAAACCGTCAGCTTGCCGTCGATCCGAATCTGACATTTCAGGATACAGGTGATCCCCTTGTCGAATGCCCCCATCGCGGCCTTACGATCCTCCTGGGAAACAAAGGCGTAAGCATCGGACTTCGCCACCTCGCGAAGAAACGCCAACAGCCGGACCATTGCGCCGTCGTTGAAGGTGATGTGCCGGTGGTATTGCTTGCTCGGCGGATAGAACTGCGGCCAGCCGCCCGTCGGATATTGCGCTTTAAGAATATAACCCAGTCCCCGGTTGAACGAACTGCTGTAAATTTCCTCCTTGGTCGCATCGAAACAGCGGGCGAGGAAGCGCAGTTCGTCAGTGGTCGCGCCGTTGTCAAAGGTCGGATGCAGATCCCCACGTGCGCCCTGATAGAGAGCATCCACCGTGTCGGTGTTCTTCGGCCAGCCGCCGAGGTCGGACTGATAGGAAAGAATGTTCTCCGCGATGTGTTTCGCCTCCGGGGAGGCAAACCAATCAGCCGGCTGCTTCAGCCACTTCGCCGCACCGCCGCCGGCGGCAGATGCGTCTGGAGGAAAAGTAGCGGCCATGAACAACAGCAGCGTTGCCCGATAGATCATGGAAGCGGACCGAATCACTTGTCGGTCTTCAGCACCATTTCCTTGAATTGAACGGTCATCGGCTTGCCCGCATGCATCTGGAGCGCGAGAAGTCCAGTCTTCGCTCCGACTGTCGTCTCATCCATCACATCCACGGTCTGCTTGCCGTTGATGAAATGTTGGAGATGGCCGCCCTTCGCGATGATGACATATTCATTCCAATCCGCCGGCTTGATGGCCGCCTGGATCTCGTCAGACTTGCCGACTTCACCGGTCACCGTGAGCTTCGGTTTGTTAGGTTTTTCGCCTTCGGTGATGGTGACCTTCTGTCCGCGCTGGGCGAGGATGCCCCGGCCCTTTTCCTCGTAAAGGATGCCGCTGTAGGATTTGCCGACTTCGAAGTCCGCCTGATAGCCGGAGACCACGGAATATTCAGGTTTCACCACCTTGCTACGGTATTGGACACCGGAGTTGCCGAAGCCCTCGGCCTTGCCGTTCTCATCGACGATCTTGTATTTGAAATGAAGTTCGAAATCGCCGACTTCCCCTTCCCAGATGAGGAAGGTGTTCTCCTTCACCGGAACCTCGGCGGTCGAGTGCCCGGTGATCGCGCCATCTTGGACGCTCCAGAACTCCGGTTGGCCTTTCCACCCGGTGAGATCCTTACCGTTGAAGAGTTCTTTTTCAGCGGCGTGGGCGAAGGAGGCACCTGCGACAAGGGCGAGGACGATGGGCAATTTTTTCATGAGTAGGCCTAAAACGGAGCCGGGTGGTGAATTCTTTCGATTTCAACGCAGGGGGCAATCTCGTTTTCCCTCGATCGACCGCGGACCGGCGCCCTTCAAGCTAGCAGATACCCCTCGGCACGGGTGAGCTCGCCGTAGAGATCGGCGAGACGCCGGGTCAGCGGGCCGGGGATCCCGCCATGGAAGACGGTGTCGTCGATGCGCGTCACGGCGACGATCTCGCCCATGGTTCCGGCACAAAAAATTTCATCCGCCGCGTGGATTTCCCTTTCGAGGATCTCTCTCCCACACCGCATCGCCGGCCTGGACTGCAGAATCAAACGGACTCAGGCCTGCCTCATCGCGATGAATCAATCGACCGTTGATGAAAACAACGAGGTCCTTATTTCTAACATCGTATTGTTGGAGCATGGGGTCAGAGGCAAATGAGTTCTCGGGACTGGCAGGTGAGATTTTTAAATCCGCTCTCTTGAACGACAATCGTGTCCTCGATGCGGACCCCGAATTGTCCCTCAAGATAAACTCCCGGTTCGATGGTCAGCGCCATGCCGGTTTCAAGGGCGATGTCCGGTCCGGATGGCGAAAGCGTGGGTCCTGGATCGTGAACTTCGAGCCCGATCGAGTGACCGAGGCCGTGAGTAAATCCCCGGTCATGTCCCGCGGCCCGGATCACATCACGGGCGGCAGCATCCACCACGCGGCTCGATACGCCGGAGCGGATCTCCGCACAGGCGCGACTTTGGGCTTCCGCAACGAGATCGTGAACCTCCCGCATGAATGGGGTTGGTTCACCAAGACAAACGGTCCGTGTCATGTCGGAGGCATAGCCACGGAAAATCACTCCGAGGTCGAGAATGACCATGTCTCCCGGACGAAGCGGCGTCGCATCCGGACGATGATGAATTTCCCAGGCATTCGCCCCTGCGGCAACGATCGGAGAAAAAGCGTAGCCATCCAACTCCTCGTTCGCGGCGATTTCCGCGAGGATTAGCCCTTGCACGCCGCGCTCTGTCATCCCGGCGCGGATGCCTGGCAGCACCGCGTTGAAAATGCCTTCATTGAAGCACTGGGAACGGCGCATCAGCTCGATCTCACCGGCCGATTTGATCCGGCGCGCGAGGTCAATCACCGCCGACGGCATTAAGCGATGATCGCCCAGTTTTTCCCGAAGCCCGCGCAAATGGGCATGGCGGATTCCGCTGTCCACACCGACCGTCCGGCTGCGCCCGCCGATCCGGCGGCTGATCTCCGCAAGCGGCTCCGGCTCGACTGACAACTCGATGCCGCTGGTTTGCCTTTCTGCCCAGGAAATGCTGCGAAATGAGGTGTAAAGCACCACTTCGTCCTGCGTCACTAACAGGATGGCCGGCTCACCGCGGAAGCCGGACAAATAACGCACACTCGGCGCATCGCTGCTGATCAAGGCATCGACCGAATCGGCCGCCATCAATGCCCGCACCCGGTTGAGCCGGGCGATCATCTCTTCTGGGGTAAACCCTCGCATCTTTTCCATACATTGAGTCATTGAAATCCGCAATACCATCTCAGTCCTTGTGTGTTCCGGTCGGGGCCGGAACCACTGCTTCCACCTTCAGCCAGAGATAATCTATCTTTTCAGGAATTTTCACCGTCAACTTCCCTCCGACAAGTTCCGCGGAACCATGACCCGCTAGCGTCACCAAGCGATGCGGTCCGTCGCCAAACAAGGGCATCGGATCAGACCACGATGACTCGTCATTGAGTTCGCGGAAAACGAGCACGTAACCCCTGCGCGGGTCCTGGCCCACCGAGGCAAAGCCCGTCCAACTGCTGCCATCGGGTGCATCGCCGATGGGAATCATGCTGCCCGCAAACCACTGGCTGCGCTCGCGCTTCCAGACCGCCACGAGTTTCGAAACCGACTCGATGTAATCGGCCGGCAAGTTAGAAGCTTCGAACCAGCCGAGCGGATTGGCGCACATCACCGAAGCGAAGAGATAATCGGGCTGATAGCGGGAAGGCGCGAGCGGATCATCCCCATATTTTTCCTTGCTCCGGGTGTTGTTGAGAAACTCCATCCGCAGACGTAGCGGATCGACATATTGTGCCAACTGCCAGAGATTGCGAAGGGTCTGGTGCGGCCGATAGGTGCCCCAATCCGTATAGCGATTTTCGACAAAAACCGGTCCGACATCCGGCGCGCCGAAATAACCGGGCCGGATTTCCGCAGTCACATCGAGATCAAACACCACCCGGCCGTCGGACTGATCCCGCACGCGATCCCAGAAATTCCGCAAATTCCTCTCGGTGACCGCGCTAACCGCTTTTACGGAATCGAGTTTGAAATAATCGATGCCCTGCTCTTTGTGAAGTTGCAGGATGCGGTCGGCATCGCGCTGCCAATTCGATGCGTCGTTGCTAGAATCCGGGCCATACCAGAGCCCGAATTTCATGCCCTTCTCGCGCGCGGCGTTGACCACCGTCGCTAGGCCGTTAGGAAATCGTTCCGGGTTGGGTTGCCAAAAATCCGGGTCCGCCGCCCAGTAACCGTTCCACACTCCCTTGCCCTTGGCAGAATTCGCGGTGCGGCCTTTCTGCCAACCGTCGTCGATCTGGATGACGTCCACGCCCAGGCGGGCACCGGCATCGATCTCCTTGAGCATGAACGCCTCGTTGATGCGAGCGTCACGCGAACGATCACCCCAAGTGTTGCTGAGAAACATTCCATCGCGCTGGGAATCATAGCGGCGGAGCTGGCGCTGATAGATCTGCAGGGTCTTGATCCGTCCCGCGCGGCCACCGGAATACGCCATCAGCGCGAAGGGATACCCCTGCCCCGCGAAGCGCAGCCGCCGCGCGCCGCCGATCATTTGGGCATCCCACTCCGACTTCACCGGTCGAGCGTGGGGCAGCGGCGCCTGTTTTAGAAACAGCAAACCCGCGTTGGTGAGTGTGTCTTCCACGAAGAACACATTTCCTTCCAATTTTAAAGGTCCTTCAATGGGAGAAACCAGCCACTGATTCTCAAAAACCAACTGGTCATGAATATCGGTCTGATCCCGCAAAGTCACTTGCGTGAAACGAAGATGAGCCGGCGAGAGCATGAGGTCTTCTAACGAATCCCCCCCTGCTGCCGAATCTTTTCCCGGACCAGCCTCGATCCCGGAAGGCACCCCACGTCCGCCGCCCGGCGGCGTTCTAATTTCAGCGGCATCCTTCAGGCCAGCGTTGAATTGGATACCAACTCCAGCCGCCGCCGGGAACACCTGGAATCGATAGCTCCAAGATTCTTGATCTGCCAGGGTAAGGTTCAATACCAGCGACTCCTCTTCCACCGGATTGAGCCGTCCGCTCCGCGTCAATCCTAACAGCGAACAATCTCCGGGCGGGATCGCTCCTGATGGATACGGAGCCGGGCGGCTCGCCGGCTTTGCCAACCATTCGATATTCGCTGCGGAATCGCGGAATGAAGTTGCCGTTAGAAGCCCCTTGTCGATCCGCCATTTCCGCTCGAAATGCGGGTTGCCGATCACCAGTTCGCGCTCGTTCCAACTGACGTGGCAGCCTTTGAATTCAGCACTGCCGGTCGGCTGCGGATCCTCCGCCGCCCATGTCATTGGCATGGCGCAGACGGTCAACGCTGCGAGGGAGATCAGAAGTCTTCTAACTGTTTGAATCACGGTTCTGTGGGTTGATGGGTTAAGTTCGGATTTTAACACTCCACCACGCTGACCGCCAGGCCGCCGCGGGAGGTTTCCTTGTATTTCGATTTCATGTCTCGACCGGTGTCGCGCATCGTCCGGATGACCTTGTCGAGCGATACGAAATGCGTGCCATCGCCGGAAAGCGCGAGACGCGAGGCGTTGATCGCCTTCACGGCCCCCATGGCATTGCGCTCGATGCAGGGAATCTGGACCAGCCCGCCGATTGGATCACAGGTGAGCCCGAGATTGTGTTCCATGCCGATTTCTGCGGCATTTTCGACCTGTTTCGGATTTCCTCCGAGGAACTCGACGAGGCCGGCTGCCGCCATGGAACACGCCACTCCGACCTCACCTTGACAACCCGCCTCGGCACCGGAAATCGACGCATTGCGTTTGTAGAGCATGCCCACCGCACCGGCCGTTAGAAGGAAGCGGTGGACGCCATACGGAAATGGTGAATTCCGGAACCGGACAGCATAGAGAAGCACTGCGGGGATGATGCCGGCGGCTCCATTGGTGGGTGCCGTGACCACCCTCCCGCCTGCGGCATTCTCCTCGTTCACCGCGAGAGCGTAGAGATTGACCCAGTCTAAAATCGTCAGCGGATCTTTGAGGGCTGCTTCTGGAGAGGCGATTAGATTCTCATAAATTCCCTTTGCCCGACGTTTGACATGGAGGCCGCCGGGCAGAGTTCCCTCGCCGCCGCACCCCCGCTTTACGCAAGCCTGCATGGCATTCCAGATTTCATCTAACCGGACGCGGGTTTCCGATTC
>JBBQDJ010000139.1:0-8728 GCA_038319595.1 Verrucomicrobiales bacterium | reverse complement strand
CGAGGCGCGGCAGATCGTTTCTTTGGGTCACCCGCTGGCGAGATTCCAACAGGCTTGCGATGGGCTTTACCGGCGCAGTGCCTCGGGTAAACTTCCCGGCTGGTTGGCGGAACTGCTGGACGAAGGGAAACCGGAATGGCTGGCGAATCTCCAACGCGAACCGGGCACGGCGGAGCAATTTCCCCGAGTGATCCGGCCGGATTTGATTCTGACGGAGACGGGATTTTCGATGACCGAGCTGGACAGTGTGCCGGGCGGGATCGGAGTGACGGCCTGGCTTTCGCAGGTCTATTCCAAAGCGGGATTTGAGGTTCTTGGCGGTCCGGACGGGATGATTGAGGGTTTTCGCTCGCTGATCCCGGAGGGAGGAACCGTGCTGGTTTCCGAGGAGGCCGGTGACTATCGGCCGGAAATGCAATGGCTGACACGTCAACTGGGTGACGCGTGGGAGGTCAAAGCGGCGGAAGAATACGAGCCGGGCGAACGGGCGCTTTATCGGTTTTTCGAGTTGTTTGACTGGGAATCGGTCCCGTCGGTGCGGCATCTGGCGGAGGATGCCGCTGCGGGGAAAATCAAGATCACGCCGCCGTTCAAGCCGCATCTTGAGGACAAGTTGTGGTTGGCGTTGTTGTGGTCACCAGCGTTGAAGAAGATTTGGGAACAGACCTTGCGTGGCAGCCACCTCAAGCGTTTACGGGCGCTGGTGCCTTTCGGTTGGGTGCTGGATCCAGAGCCGTTGCCGCCGCATGCCGCACTTCCTAGGATCAACGCGCATTCGTGGGAGGAGGTTGCGGAATTCAGCCAAAAGGAACGGCAGCTGGTTTTGAAAGTCAGTGGCTTTCACGAAACTGCCTGGGGTTCGCGCGGGGTTTTCATCGGCCACGACATGCCGGCCGCGGAATGGTCGGAACGGCTGCACTTCGCGTTGGAACAAGCGTCGGAGCAACCGTGGATCCTGCAAGAATTCCGCGAGGGCCGGCGGGTCGAGCATCCGGTTTTCCGCGACGACGGCTCGGTCGAAATGATGCAGGGCCGAGTGCGGTTGTGCCCTTACTTTTTCACCAACGATGCAGGGCAGACGAAATTTGGCGGCTGCCTCGCGACAATCGTGCCGGCGGACAAGAAGAAGATCCACGGGATGAGCGACGGGGTGCTGGTGCCGTGCGTGGTCGGGTGAGGCGCGGGAATTCCCCATCCCACCAGCGGAACGGCAATTTTCTACGGAATTTGCTGACTTGCTGAATCCATCATCCATGGATAACATGGGTCCATGCAAAAGCTTCAAATCCTTTTCCCGGATCCTTTGATGCGGAAGATGCGGCGGGTCGCGGCACAAGTCGATCTGCCGGTGAGTGAAGTGGTCCGACGTGCGACTGAGCAGTGGCTCGAGCGTTTCCCCGAGGAAATAAAAGCGGTCAAGCGCGTGCCTTTGGTGGACGCGGGGAGGTGTCTCGTGTCTGCCGCAGAAATGAGGGAGGCCATTTATGAAGAGCCTTGATACCAACATCCTCATTTATGCCGTGAATCAAGGCTGCCCTGAGCATGATCGCGCCCGGCGGGTTTATGAAGCGATCTTGGAAAACCCGGTGGAATGGATCATTTGCGATCAAGTCCTATTTGAATTCTACCGCGCCCTGCGGAATTCTCGGATCCTCGAGCGTCCGCTCGATCACACTGCGGCTCTGAAGCAGATCCGCTTCCTCCGCGAGGAATCCGGCATTCTCCACTGCGGCTATGATTCTCGATTTTGGGAAAAAATCGTCGTCGCCATGGTCGGCTCAGATCGGGCTTCCACCCATATTTTCGACCGCATCCTCGCCATCACTCTGCTCAGCAACGGCGTCACCACTTTTCACACACGGAACACCCGAGACTTCTCCGAATTTCCCTTCAAGGAACTCGTAAACCCCATCGACGGACCGCATTGAACCATGGTCTCAAGGTCACTGTTGAACTGCTGCTTGCAGAAAATCTGCTGATTCCAAAGAGTGTGGAACAATGAGTCGGATCGAGGATGTGCTGGTGCCGTGTATGGTTGGGTGAGGCCAAAAAAAGACCCGGTGTTTCCACCGGGCCGATTGAAAATTTGATTCAGCGGAACCTCAGATGATTCCAGCCTTTTTGAGCGTCACGAAAGCACCGTTTTTGTTGACGGTCTTCAGGGCGCGGCAGCTGAGCTTGAGTTTGACGAACTTGTTGAGCTCAGGAACCCAGATGCGCTTGGTCTGGAGGTTCGGGGAAATGGTGCGTTTCACGACCTTGGTGACGTGACGACCGATCCCGCCCTTTTTCTTGGCCAAACCTGAACGGTGAATTCTGCCGCCGGAGCGGACGCGGGTTCCTCGGATACTACAAATGCGTGCCATAATGAAAATTGGTGGGGTTGCGGGACGCGGAGAATGGCCACGAGATCCAACCCGTCAAGACGAATCCTGACAATTTCCGACTAAAGTTTCTTCAGGCGATTCATCCGCAGCAGATTCACCCAACGCTCGATGTCCCGGAAAATGGTTTCCCGCTTTTCGTCATACATGAGCAGATGGTAAGCCTGCGGGTAGTCGTGGTAGGTTTTCGAGACGCCGTCCGGGATGCGGGCGACGAAGCCGCGGACATCGGAATCGTTGTTAAAATAGTCCTTTCCGCCGTGCACGACCAACGTCGGGAGGCGGAAGGACGCGGCGCAATCGTTCATCGAGTCGATGTGGCGGCCGAGGGTGCCGATGAGCCGCAGCGTGTATTTGTCGATGTTGTAGGAGTTCTTCTGCACCTGCTCGCTGTGATGAGAGGTCTGGGTCATTTGCACATCCTGGCCGCCGGAGAGGGTTTCGAGTGAAATCCGGGCGAGCGGCAAGGTGGTGGCGGCGATTTGCACCAGGCCCGGAGTCCAGGCGGGGATGTCGTCACGAAAGCGGACAATGGGCGATGAAAGGATCAAACCGTCGGGAGGAGGGTCGTTGGCCGGGGCTTCACGCAGGGCATGGACTGAGATCAGCGCCCCCATGCTCTCACCGAACCAGACGATTTTTGCCTCCGGATGCCGCTCCCGTACCAGTTGGGTGAAGGCGAACAGGTCGCGATACCAATCCTTGGGATCCCCAATGTCTCCCCGGCGTTCACGGATCGGATCGCTGCCTTGGCCGCGCACTTCGTAGGCGTAGAGGCCGGTCTTCGGCTGGTGCTGGAGCAGGTGATTGCCGAGGTTCGCGTAGTCGATGGACGCACCGCAAAACCCGTGAATGCCAATGATGACGACGTCCGGCTCGACCTTTTCAGAAATCCACTTGCGGTAGCCGAAAGAGTCGGATTTAGAGCTCGATGGATTGGCGTGGTTGACCAGGGTGTATTGCGGCGCACAAGCAGCCAGCGCGAATGCCATGAGACAGGCACACCCGCGGCGGATTCTTGAAACGGTAGGTCGTGGCACAGGGAAAGATTCGCAGGGATTGCAAAAAGAGCAATGTCCGACGCGCGGTGGAAAATTTACCATGCATCCGGTGGAAAATGAATTTCCAACAGCTCGGATTCGGATGTTATATCGATTTGTCAAAACCACCGCCCCCATGAAGAACCTCCTGTCCGCCGTCACGGCAATACTGACGCTCTCACTCACCGCCACCGCTGCCCCGCGCCTGGTCGTTTCGACTCCTTCGCTGGTTCCTGAATCACAGATCGACCTCGTGCTGGATTCTCCCGCGGTCGCCCTATCAGAACTCGGGAAAACGACCGCGAATACCTGGCTGGAGATCCAGCCCGCCATTTCCGGCAAGCTGCTTTGGAAAGCGCAGAACATTGCGCAGTGGATTCCCGACGCGTCACCGGCGATCGGTGCCACCTACACGTTCTCCATTTCTGGGAAACATCAACTTCTGGATGGATCCGTGGTCCCGTCCGGAAAATTTGCCACCTTGTCGAGCGAGCCGTTCCGGGTGGTCGCGTCCAACTCGCCTAACCGCTGGTCATCAGATTATTCGCCATCCACGGGGGAATGGCTAATGGTTTTCAACGACACCGTCGATCCCGCCACGGCGGTCAATTTCATTTCCTTCACTTCGTCATCCGGCCAACGCGTCGCCGCCAAGATCGAGCAGGCCACCGTTGCCCGCGCTGGATACCTCGCGAATTCTAACAAGCCATGGGCGGCCCGTTTTTCCAACACTCCCGCCGGGGAATCCACACCGGAAGACACAGCACCTAACATCCTGATCGTCACGCCCGCATCGCCGCTTCCCGTTGGCGAGGGCTGGGTCGTCACCTTGTTTAAGGGTCTGCCTAACGGATCAGGCTCCGCCCGGACTCAGGAAGCCAGCAACTTTGAAATCGGCAAGATCGAACCGTTCCGCGTCACTGGCATCACCGCTCTTCAAATCGCCGACAAACCGCGCGAAATCGTGATCTCGTTCAACCAGGCGCTTGCCGAATCCCTGCCGGTGGATTTCCTCGCCAAATGCATCGCGATCAGCCCACGACCGGCAAATCTTAGCGCCAGGATCGAAGAACGGCAGATTCTGCTAGGTGGAGATTTTTCCGAAGTGGACAAATTCACCGTGACCTTCAATCCGCCTTTTTCTTCGAAAGTCGGCCTCGATCTCGCCGCCCCGCTCACCCAGGAAATCACCTTCGGGCATTTCAAACCGTTCCTTGGATTTCCCTCGCAAGACCAGGCACAGCTTGCCAACGGTTCCCGCCAATATCGCATGCTGACGCTTAATCTCGCCAGTGCGCACCTCCGCATCAAGAGCCTAACGGGACTCGATCTAGTCCGCGCCTTCCAAGGCTACCGCCAATTCACCGGGAATGGACCTGACAACGAATCAATCCAGCCCACTTCCACGATTCCCTCTCCGCTGATCGTCGGACCAGTGGTGGCAGACCTGGAAATTCCCCTCGGAAACCCCATCGACACCACCAAGATGATCACCTTGAACTGGGATGAACTCCTTCCCAAAAGCCAGCGATTCGGGACGTTTTTCATCGAGTCCGCGGGCAAGAGTCATCCGGATTATGACGGGGATGGAGCGCCTCCCACCACTCAGGCCATCGTTCAACTCACCGACATCGGCCTCGCTTGGAAACTCACTGGCAAGGACGCATTTATCTACGCCTTTTCCTGCGACACCGGGACGCCGCTTCCCGGAGTGCGCATCGACCTCT
Organism: Verrucomicrobiales bacterium; assembly: GCA_038319595.1. GTDB lineage: Bacteria > Verrucomicrobiota > Verrucomicrobiia > Verrucomicrobiales > Akkermansiaceae > Luteolibacter. The sequence goes on along the minus strand of JBBQDJ010000139.1, from coordinate 3,577 downwards.
TCGGCGAAGACGCCACGACCATCCATACCGCGACCACCGACGCATCCGGCCTCGTTACTGTCCCGCGGGCGGAAGCCGCCCGCCACCTTCACGCGACCCTCGGGACCGACAGTTATCTAACTGCTTTTGATTCCACCATGGATACGGTCGGCCTGTGGCATTTTCCAATCCGCTATTCCTGGAACGAGGCGGTCGAATCCAGCCGTAAGGCGTTTCTATTCACCGACCGATCACTCTATCGTCCCGGCGAGACGGTTCGGATGAAAGGCATCGTCCGCACCTTGCGCGGCAACGCGGTGGAGGCGGCGAAATCGAGCCCGGCCCGTGTGGTGATCATCGATCCGGCAGAAAACGAAATCCATTCCAGTCCCGTCACGATTTCCGAATCTGGCTCGTTTGATTTCACCTACACCCTGCCCGCTGGAAAAACCGGCACGCACCAGATCCGGTTAGAATATCCCGAGGAACTCGCCCAAGCCGAGGCGCTCGAAGATGATTGGGCGAAACAGGAGGCTCTCAATGATAGCGGGCGCTTTGAGATTCCGCTGCGGGTCGAGGAGTTCCGCCGGAACGCGTTTGAGATCAAGCAAAGCATCGCCGCTTCCGCTCCTGGAGCCACCCGTGTTTCAGCCGATCTCGCAGCTACCTACTATCAGGGCCAGCCAGTCGCTGCGGGAAAGGTGAAGTATTTCAGCCGAGTCAGCGCCGAGAATCCCTACCCCGAGCGCTTCCGAGATTACCTATTTGGAAACCATCGCACCGACGATTGGTCCTATTGGTATCACTACTTCGGCTACCGGTCGGATGATGAAGACAGCGATTCGTATGACGGTCCTCAAGCGTCGCAATTTCAGGGAGAGATCCAGCTTTCCGCAGAGGGAAAAGCGACGATTGCCACCGACATCCCACAGGCAGATCCATTCGGCGGTGTGGGATTCCCCACCTCCCATCAAGTCGTCATTTCTTCGGAAGTCACCGATGCGAACAACCAGACCTTGACCTCGACATCCACCACCACGGTGCATCCATCATCTGTTTACGTCGGCGTTTCCCGCAATGACCGGCTCATCCGTGCTGGCGAATCACTGCCGTTGAAGATCGTCGCCACCGATACCAAGGGCGAGCCGTTCCCCGGAACGCTCAAGGTCACCGCCACACTCACCCGCGAGGTGAACTCCACGGTGAAATCTCGCACCGACTCCGGTGCGACCACCACCCGCAACGATGCCACCGAGGAAACCGTCAGCACGTCCGAGATCATTCTTGATCCTGCGAAATCCGCTGGCCAGGGCAACGACTTCGCCGTGACTCCTAAATCCACCGGCCGCCATTTTCTAACCATCCGTGGGACCGATCCGGACGGCCGTCCCTTCGCCACCGTCACCTATTTCAATGCCTACGGAACTAACGACTATCCCTGGCTCTATGAAGATGGCATGCGGGTGAAACTCGTGGCCGAGAAGAAATCCTACAAACCTGGTGAAACCGCCCGTGTGCTGGTCCTGTCCCCCATCGAAGGGACCGCACTGGTCACCGTTGAGCGCGAAAAAGTCCTGCGCTCGTTCCAAGTCCAGCTCAAGGCCGACCAACCCATCATCGACATTCCTCTAACCGCCGATGATGCACCGAACGCCTATGTCTCCGTTCTCATCGTCAAGGGAGCGAAGGAATCCGCGCGGGATCACAAGGAACCACAACTCCGCCTGGGCTACTGCGAACTCATCGTGGAAAATCTCCGCGACCGGATCGCGGTCAATGTCGAGGCTCCTGCCTTCTGCCGCCCCGGCTCGGTGGTCACTCTGAAGGGCGAAGCGATCTTGGGCGATGGGACACCGGCCGAAGGAGCGGAGATCACCTTATATGCCGAGGACGAGGGAACGCTCGCCGTCATGGGTTACGAAACTCCAAAGCCCATGGACTATTTTTACAAGCCCCGGAACCTCGATGTGAAGGCCGGAACTTCGTTCGAAACCTTCATCTCCGAAGACCCGGAAATGCAGGACTTCAGCAACAAGGGATTCTTCATCGGCGGCGGTGGCGACCTCGGCAAGCTCGCCGATCTGATGCGGAAAAATTTCGATCCCTGCGCCACTTGGGCACCCGCAATCGTGGCCGGCAAATCGGGAAATTTCAGCCATACATTTAAGGTGCCGGACACGCTCACCCGTTACCGCATCATCGCCGTCGCCCATCACGGCGTCGCGTGCTTCGGCCATGCCGAAAGCTCAATGGTGGTGAAAAAGGATCTCATGTTAGAGCCGAAGACCCCGCGTTTCGCCAACCAGTCGGACAGCTTCGATACTCAGGTCCTCGTGCAGAACGCCTCCACTTACGCGGGAACTTGGGAAATCAAGTATAACACCGCGACCGGCCCGGAAACCCCTTGCGTCAGCGCTACAGGTTCCACCCGTGAAACAGTCACCCTTGAACCCGGAGCCTCAGCCACGGTGGTATTTCCCACCCGTGCCGACAGCACCGGTGAGGCCGTCGTCAGTTTCCAGGCCACCCCCGTTTCCCTCGCTAAGGGGCACCTGACGCTCGACCTCGCCAATGATCTATCAGACTCCGTTGAGGCCCGTTTCCCGGTGGAATACCCGATGCCGCTTCTCCGCCAGTCGAAACTGATCCGTCTGGCTAAAACCGGCGCGGGGATCAACCTGCGTGACCAACTCGACAAAACCTTGCTAGATGGTAATGGCGATATCGAACTCGCATTCGCCCGCTCGCCCTTGATTGAAGCCGCAGGTTCCATCGACTACCTGCTGCACTATCCCTACGGCTGCGTTGAGCAAACCACCTCCTCGCTGATCCCTTGGTTGACCGTGGAATCCCTGAGTTCCGTCATCCCTGCATTCGCGGATATTCCAGAGACAAAGGTGACTGTCGCGATCCAGGCCGGGGCGGACCGGCTCTTGTCCATGCAACTCCCCGATGGGTCGTTCTCCTATTGGCCGGGAAGCACTGAGTCCGTGCCGTGGGCCGCCTCCTACGCCGGTTTGGGCTTGATGATGGCCGCAGAAAAAGGCGCGAACGTCCCGCCGTCCGCCATCGAATCGCTGACGAAATACCTCATCGAAAGCCTGCGAGGCATCGCCGGGGAAAAATCTCCCTATGCGTTAGAGATTCACGCCCGCAGCCTCTTCGTCCTGGCCCTCGCGGGATCGCCGCAACCTGCCTATCAGAACTCGCTGGCGGATCGCCTCGCTGAGTTGACACCGAGTGCGCGCTGCCTGCTCGCTGCTTCGATGGCCATGGAGGACGAAGGCAACGAGGAAAATCTCGCGCGAGCGAAAACCATCCTGACCTCGAAGACTCCCTTCAAGTCCCGCAACGATGACTGGATGCCGTGGTCCGCTGATGATGCCTATCGCCTCATCGCCTGGCTGCTGGTGGACCCTGAAGGAACCCAAGCCACCGATTCACTCGAACGAATGCTCCGTGACCGCAATCCCTACGGCCACTGGCGGACGACCTGGGTGAATGGCTGGAGTCTCATGGCCATGGCCCAATACGCCGATAGCCACGAGATCGACAGCGAGACCCTCAACGTCGTGTTAGAGACGAACACGGGCAAGGA
>JBBQDJ010000138.1:0-8732 GCA_038319595.1 Verrucomicrobiales bacterium | reverse complement strand
ATTAGACGAAGGGGATCGCGCGAATCTCGCGGCAATGATTCTCGACAGCTTGGACGGTGCCGACCCCAACGATTCCAATGAAGACAGCCTGACCGAGGCAAAGCGGCGCGGTGAAGAACTCTGGTCCGGCGCAGTGAAAGGAATTCCCGAGGAAGAGTTCATGGCGGAGTTCCGTGCGATGCGCGCAAAATGAGGATTACATTTCATCCGTCCGTCCGGCAGGATCTTCGCGGCGTCCTTGATTACTACGACAAACGATCGGATTCGGCGGGTGACCGATTCTACTCCGCGTTCGACGAGGCACGTCAAAAAATCAAAACGGCACCCAGGCAATTCCATCTCTTGGACGAGTGCCGGCGACGCTGCGACTTTGCCAAATTTCCCTACCATCTGGTTTTTGAAATCGGAGTGGATGAGGTATTCATAATCGTGCTTCGCCATAATAAGCGTCATCCGGGGTTCGGAATGAGGAGGAGGGGACGATGAGTTATGCCATGACCGCCACATCCCCTTGGATCGCCCGGCGGTGATAGAGGAACTCGAAGAGGTTGCCTTCGTGCGGTTGTTCCCACTGGACGCGGTTGGTGGGGTAGGTGCCGAGGTTGAGGCGCTCAATGTCGGGGCTGAGGAGGAGTTGCTCGATGAATCGCGGGTCTTCGGTGAAGGCGGAGACGACGAGGGTCTGGCCGATGTTAGCGAGCATTTCGTCCTGCGGAATTTCGACGATGCTGGCGTAGGGAAACATGAACTCGGTGTTGGCGAGCGCGTGGTCCTTGTCGGAGCAGGCGATGAGGGTGGGTTGCAGGTAGGTCTGATCGAACGCTTCGACTTTCCGCCCGCCGGTGCGGTGTCTGGCGGTGAGGTCTTCGGCGCCGGCGTCCTTGAGGTGGGCGGTGATGAGGTCGTCGATGCCGTCGGCGAGCGCGGGGTTGGCGAAACCGCAGAGCAGGGCGTCTGGGTGGTCGCGCGGGTGGGGCTGGATTTTCGCGAGTTCGGCGGCGAGGGCGTCGGCGATTTCATCCCGGTGGCTTGGAACAAGGATGGCGGAGGTGTTGATACACGAGCGCCCGCCGTTGGCTGAAATCGACTGCACCATGACGTCGAGGAACTCGGGCCAGCGGGCGATCATGTCCTCGCCGATGAGGATCTTGCTGCGGCCGGTCCCGTGGACCTGGATGCTGGGGAAGGCGGAGTATTTTTTCACCGTCGCGTCCGAGCCGAAGGAAATGCCACGGCCGCAGGTGGTTAGAAGCGTGTCGCCGCCTTCGTGAGTGGTCGGGTAGTAGCCGAATGCCTCTTTCGGGAATCCGGCTTGGATCATTGCCTGCACGATGCGCAACGGAGTGAACGGATCCTCGCGACCGGGCTTGAGTAGGACCGGGATCTTCATCACCGGAGCCGGAATCCACAGCGAGTTCACTGCCGGGGCGTTGCTCGGCAGCGAGACGCCGAGCGACGAGGTAGTGGGGAAATAATTGATCGTGAGGCCCCCAAGGCGGGTGATGCCCTTGTCGAAAATCCCGAGCGGAAGATTGCGGGTGAGCCCGGCGATGACCGTGCGGACCTGCGACATGGCGGCATGGATTTTCCCCATATTCATCCGGACCAGCGTGTGCGGCAGCCGGGTCAGCGCGGAGAGAGACTCGACGTATTGTTGCGGCGAGTGGACGGCATCGCCGCAAGGGAGATCGGCGTGGAGGAAGAGCTCGGCCGCTTGTTCGCAATAAGTCGCGAGGGTGTCGGCGGGAATTGCGTCGAGCGCGGCCTTGGCTTTTGCAATCTGAAGCAGGTCGCGGCGGATTAGTCCGGGATTCGCGGTGTGGGTGGTCAGCGTTTCACCACCGAGGTCGAGTTCGACCACGTCATGGGAAGTGTATTCGCGACCGAGGCGGAGGATGGGGATGTTCATGAAGAAGTTTGCTAGTTTTCAGTTTGAAGTTTTCAGGGGCAGAGCGGACTCAAGTCCACGCTCCATTAATAAACTCCTTCAATCACGGTCTTCGTCCCGGATTGGAACGGCCTCACATCGCCGACACCGTCCCACGGGAATTCTTCGCAGGGAGCGCGGCGGATGGCTTCGTCGCGTTCGAGGAAGCGGGGCATGAAAAATTCCTGGGTCATGGTGGTGAGTTCGACGCGACCGTATTCGTCGTAGGGCATGAGTTCGGAGGGGTCGTTGGGATTCACAATGCGGAGGACGGCGCGGGGTTGCGGAGCGTGATAGGTGAGGGAAAATTCGCCGGGGCCGCGTTTTTTGCTGATGGCGAGGCCCATCAGGGTGTTGCCGTAGGTGGGGGCGAAATTGATTTTTCCTTCGAGGACTTCCTCTTCGATGAAGCGCACGTATTGCGGCGTCATGGTGGTGCCGCCGGCGAAGACGCCGCGGATGCCGGCATCGACGAGCGACATGCGTTCGGCCAGGCTTTCGAGTAGTTTGGGAGTCGTGAAAAGGCAACCGATGTCGCGGTGGCGGATGATGGTGGCAGCTTGGTCGATGACGTGTTCCTGATAGAGTTTTGCCATCCGCATTTCGCCCATGCCGATGAGGCGCTTCACCCAGCGCGGGTCAAGGTCGATGAAATAACAGGCCCCGCCGCGGATGTTGGCGAGGTGCTCGATGGCGAGCCGCAGGCGGCGCGGACCGGTGGGGCCAACCATCAGCCAGTTGGCTCCCTGCGGAAAGAAATCGGGGCCGTAGTGTTCGGAAAACTCAGTGTAGTCGGTATGATAGTCGTCCCAGCCGATGCGCTGCTTGGGCATGCCGGTGGTGCCGCCGGTTTCGAAGACATTGTAGGGGCGCTTGCCGAAGGCTTTCGGGATGAAACGCGCCGGGTCTTCCTTGCGCAGGACCTCGTCATCGAAGGGCGAGAATTTCTGGATGTCGGCGAAGCAGGTGATGTCCTTGAGCGGATCGAAGCCGAGGCTCGGCACTTGTTCGAGCCAGTAGGGGCAGCCGGTATCCGGGGAGAAATGCCACTTCACCATTTCGAGGGTGTGGGCGTCGAGGGCATCGGCTGCGGCGGCAGGAGTGAGGTTGGAGGACATGGAATTGAATGGAATGATGGTCAGGCAAAGAACTTGCGCAAGGTCGCTGCGGACGGTTTTGGAGTGAGAAGTGAAACGACCACCAGCGTGACGGTGGAAGCGGCGATGATCACAGTGACAGGCATCATGCCGGCGATGAGGAGTTCTCCATCGGCTCCGGGTGGTTTGACCGCGATGACGTCACGGTAGAAGAGGATGGACCAGACGGTTGCGGTGACGAGGATGCTGGCAATGGCCCCGGCGCGGGTGGTCCCCTTCCAATAGATCGAGGCGACGACCAGCGGAAAAAGTCCGGCAAATCCACTGAAGCACCAGACGCCGAGGGAAAAGATCCGGGCGGTGTCCATCAACGCGACTGATAGACCGAAGGTGACGGCCACGATGAGAAGAATGAACCCGCGGGCGATCAGGATTTTCTGACGGTCGGTGAAGCGGTCTTCGCCGAATTTTTTTAGCACGATGTCTTGGGTGAACATGGTGCCGAGGCACATGAACTGCGAGTCGAGGCTCGACATGATGGCGGCGAGAACTCCCGCACCGACGAGGCCCGAAAGCACGGGCGAGTGGACCAATCCTTCGACCATGCGGCCGAGGATCGAATTCGGGCTTTGTCCCGGGCCGAGCGGGCCGATGTGTGCGGCGGCCCACAATCCGATGAGGATGCAGGGCACCCAGACGATCATGATGAAAATGGGAAACGCCGTGACCGTGAGTTTAAAGGACTTGGCGCTCTTGGCGGTGAGCCAGTGTTGGAAGAGATGGGGAAACATCCCGACCGACAAAGGGACGAAGCAATAAGTGAGGAACTCGCCTTGACCCATCATCCCTTCGCGGGCTGCGCGGGGCCGTGCGAAATCGCTGTCGAGGACGGCCTGGCTGGCGGCAGCGAGTCCGCCAAGTTTCTGGGAAATCATCCAGAAGGCAATGACGCCGGTGACCATGAAGACCATGGTCTGAAAGACATTCGCCCACACGGCTCCGCGGAGGCCGCCGAAGAAAACGTAGAACAGGACGATGGCGCAGATGACACCACCGCCGATTTCCGGAGGAATGCCGCCGCTGAGCGGATGCGGCGCGCCGTTGGGCAAGAAGAGGGCGAACTGCTCGGGAAACATGCCTTTGGTGGCAGCCTGCATGAACTTGCCGGCCGCGATCACGCCGACGAGCAGATAGGGAATGAGCAGCAGAATGAGAATGGGAAACAGCAGATAGCCGATCCCGGGAGAGTCGAAGCGGTTGCGGAAATATTCGCACTGGGTGAGGTAGCCATGGCGTTTGCCGATGGCCCACAACCGGATGCCGACGAGGAAAAAAACGGCGGAGTGCATCAGCCCGGACCACGAGGCCATGAGTCCATAGGTGCCGATGCCTGAGCTGAAAGACTTGCCGGTGGAACCGACGAGGGCGAAGCCGGTCATGGTCGTGCCGAAGATCGACATCAGCAGGAGGAACGAGCCCACCGAGCGGTTGACGACGAAAAAATCGGCCGAAGTTCCCTTGGAAAACCGGCTGCTAACCAATCCGAGCCCGATCAGGAGCGTCAGATAACCCACGATGATGTAGAGGGAAATCATCCGCCCGTTAGTCGTGGGGTTCGTCGGCCCATTTCTCAACCGAGTGAGGCCAGGCGAACCGGCAAACCAGATACCAGAACAAGCCCGCAACGACGGAATAGCCCGCGTGGTAGGCGAGCCCGACCGGCATGAATCCCAGAACTAGGGAGGTGTCATCCCAATTCCAGAAATCGTGGTGGAGGATGAACAGAACCACGAATGCCAGGATGGAAATGACGACGGGCCGTTTCATGTCACTTGGTGCCGATCGCGTAAAGATGCGTCATCGTCGCGACATAGAGCACGTTGTTTGCAACGACCGGAGTGCTGTAGATCGGAGCGCCGAAATTCGCGTTCCCCAGTTCTTTCTTCTCCTTGGTGGCGGCGAGGATGTGGAGATCGCCATCTTCGGTGGGAAGGAAGACCTTGCCGTCAGCGACGACAGTGGAGCCCCAGATGCGCGACTGGGTTTTGTGAACCCAGTGGACGTTTCCGGTCTTGGCGTCGAGGCAGTGGAGATCTCCATCGTATTCGGCGATGAAAAGTAGCCCGTCCTTGACGCTGGAGGTGGAAATCGAGCGACCGATCTCTTTGTAGGTCCAGTTCGCCTTGCCGGTAGCGGGGTCGATGCAACTGAGCTGGCCTACACCGTCGCCGTGTTCCGGATCCTGACCGATGGCCGCATAAACGAGGCCGTCGGCGATGACGGTGGTGCCGATGACTTCGCTGGGACCGCGGAAAGTGGCGTATTTGACGGGTTCGCCGTCCTTCTTGCGGTATTCGGCCGGGTTGCAGTCGTGGCGCCAGATTTCCTTGAGAACGTTGATGTCCTCTTCCTCGTTGCGGACCGGCTTGGGCTCGAAACCATAGGCGAATCCATCACCGCCGCCCCACAGGAGCATCTCCTTGTCGCCGACCTTGCCGAGCGCGGGAGAGGACCATGACGCGTGGAGGACGCGTTCGGCGACGCCGGACATTTCCTCGCCGACGAGCTTCCCAGTGGTGGCATCGACAGCGACGAGTGACGGCGCGAGCGGGGCGGGAATGTTCGTGTGCGACCAGTCCATGCCGTTGGAAGTCGCGGTATAAACGATTCCGTTGACGACCAAGGGCGAGCACGACGAAACGTTGTGGGGGAAAATCCCGAGCTCCTCGCGCATGTCGAATACCCACAGGATGTCGGCATGTTTCTCGTCGGTCACGACGGGTTTCGCCGGGTCCGCAGACATGAATTTCACCTCGTCCTTGAACGGGCCGTCGTTGCCATTGGCCATGCCGTTGAGGTCGAGACAGACGATTTCGCCACGGTTGGTGACGATATAAACCTTGTCGCCGACGACTGCGGGCGAAGAACAAAGTCCGACGAATTCCCAGTCGCTGACTTTGCCGGCTCCGAGTTTCGGGATGATCAACTGCCATTGGAAAGCGCCGGTTTTCTCATCGAAGCACATGAGGATGCCGCGGTCGCCTTTTTGCTCGGGATCGCGCGGCGATTCGTTGTTGGTGCCGACGAGGATTTTGCCATTGGCGACGACCGGATTGCCGTAGCTCTGGGATCCGAGTTTGGCGGCCCAGAGGATGTTTTTCGCCTTTGATAGATCGACCGTTTCCTTTTCGGGATCGATTTCACCGGGGACGATCTCGGTGGGAATGCCCTTGGCCTCGGCGACCATGTTGCGGGACGGGGTGCCGCCCCACATCGGCCAATCCTTGGCGTAGAGAGAAGGGGCGAGGGCCAGAAGCAGAAGCGGAAGTCTCATGGAGTAGTCTTGGTAAGCTTGATGTTATCGATGTAAACGCGCTTTTGGGATTGCGGCGAAAACGCGAATACGGCGGGCGAGCCTTTGGGGTGGAGGTTTTTCACCGGAGTCTCGATGGTCCACTCGGCGGGCTCGTCGGTGCCGCGCGGCCACGCCTTGGCGAAAACGGTGCCGCTGCCGTCGGGCTTGGCTTTGACCTGGGTCTTGAGGTGATACCAGGTGTTCGGCTTGATCGGAAATTTCACCGATTGCTTGAGGCGGTCATGGTTGCTGGACACCTCGAGGATCTGCGCGTTACCGACCAAGGCGACAAGGTAGCGCTGGTTGACGAAACCAACCGCGGACATGATGCGGCGGGTCCCGTCAGTCATGACGTCGCCTTCGAGGGTGTAGTCTTTCATATCGGAGGAGCCGAAGAAATTCATGGTCCGTTGGAAAAGGATGTTGTCGAGGCGGTTGCCCAAGACTTTGGAACCGTCTTTTTCGAGGACGTGCCACTTGAGGCGGGCGCCGAGCCACGGGAGCGGCGGGAAATTGACCGCTTCAGTCGGGTCGGATTCGTTTTTCATCGAGAGCTCGATGGACTCAAAATCCGCGCTGTAGCCGTATCCCGCCACCACGCGGCCGCGGGTGGTTGCGGTGAGGCCGTTCGCGGTCACTTTGAAGGCACCGGCCGAGAGTTTGGCTGCCGGTCCGGCTTTGAGAGTGGAGCCTTCGAAGGTCGCATCGACTGTCGATTGAACTTTGGCGGTGGGTGGGATGAAGGTCGCCCAGGATTCCGCTTTTACTTCCTTGACGCGACGGCCCTTGGCATCGAGTCCGAAGACTTTAAAATCGATGGACTGGCCCGCTTTGAGCGCGAATTCCGCAGGGACGACTTGGAGGCTAACAATTTCGCCAGGCGCGGGCTTGGGTGCCGCTTCGACGCCCTTGTAGCTGCCATCCTTCGAGCCGAAGCAGTGGAGCTTGTCCTTGGAGAACAAATAGATCTTGCCGGCCCAGATGGCGGGCGCACCGAGCAGGTTGTTTTCGAACTTGGTTTCAAAGAGCCGCTCGGCCTTGTCCGCGCCGGGTTTGAGGATGTGGAAGAGACCATCAAACATCGGGACGTAGAGCTTGCCGTCGCCGAAAGTCGGGGAGGCGTGGATCTGATCCGGCGCGAGCTTTTCGGACCAGAGGGTTTTTCCCGAGACAGAATCCACACAAAGCAGGGATCCGGTGGCGATGGTGGAATAAATTTTCCCGTCCGCGAGGGTGGGGGAGGAGGTGAAAGCGGTGATTGCATCGTTGCGCCAGACTTCGGCCTCTTTCCCAACGGTGACGAGTTCCGCCGGGTATTCGGTCGGCATTTTCAGGCAAACCATGCGACCGGCGGTCGAGGCGTCGGTGTTTTCGGTGCCGTGGACGGCGACAAGCTTGTTGTCGCCGAGCAGCAGGACCTGGGCGTTGACGCCGCCTTGGGACAGGCGGAAGCGCCAAAGCGGCTTGCCGGTATTCGCATCGACACAGACGATGTGGCCGCAGCCGGTGCCGCAGTAGAAAACGTCGCGTCCGCCGAGCGTGCTGAATACGGGAAGCGCGAACGAACTGTCCACTGGCGTGATGCCGGGGGTGGACGACCAGACGAGCTCGCCAGTCAACTTGTCAAAGGCGTAAAAGCGATCGGCGGCCGGGCCGTCGCCGCCCCAGTTGGCGGTGACGCAGTGATAGATGGCGAGATGCTCGTAAATAGCGGGCGCGCCGGTCCGTCCGTTAGGAAACGTGAGCCGACCGAAGTCCTCCATCAGCGAATGCTCCCAAAGCAGTTTGCCATCGCCGGTGTAGGCCACGCTGTGGCCGTTGCTGAGCTGGAGATAGACGTTTCCGGTTGCCGGATCGATGGCCGGTGCGCCGATGCCATAGCGACTGTAAACGACGTCGCTCAAGTAATCGGTGAATCTAACTTCCCACAGTTTTTTCCCAGTCACGGCGTCGAGGCAAAGCAGCGCCTCGCGCACGTCCTCGCCGACTTCTCCGTAGAAACCAAACGCGTAGAGCTTGCCATCGGCGATGACCGGAGTGCCGGCGCCCTTGATGTCATAGGTCCAGAGTTCGGTGCCGGGTTCGCATTTTTCCGGCAGCCCGGACTCCAGCGAGGCCCCGGTGTGGAGCGGACCGCGCCAGTTGAGCCAGCCGGTGACGTCGGCGGACAGGTGGGCGGTCAACAGGATGGAAAGCAGCAGCGGGCGCATGGTGGAGTGGATTTAGAATGTGGTGCGAACCCGCAGCCCGAAGACTTGCGGGTTTCCGGGCGAACCGGCAAAAATCTGAGGATTGATAAAGGTGTAATACTCCTCATCCAGCAGATTTCGTCCAAAAAGCGCCACGCTGAAGC
>JBBQDJ010000137.1:0-8749 GCA_038319595.1 Verrucomicrobiales bacterium | reverse complement strand
ATGAATACCGACCTCGGCGATCCGGTCTTCTCCACCGCGGACGGCCTGGTGCTCTACGCCGGCGAACCCTCGCCCGGTTGGGGGAAAACCCTAGTCATTGCCCATAAAACACCCGATGGAAAAATCCTGCATTCCATGTATGCCCATTTGAACCGCATCGACGTCGCATCCGGAGTGCTCGTCGCTCGCGGCGGAAAAATCGGCACCGTCGGCACGGCGAACGGCTACTATCCGGCGCACCTCCATTTCGAGATCCGCGCCAGCGACGGCGTCGACATCGGCGCAGGCTATGCCGCGAATCCACTCAACCACCTCGATCCGGCAGCCACCGTGAACTCCCTCAGAAACGCTGCCGCGTACGATCTCTCACCCGCTCCCCTCGGTAAGCTGCTCCAGAAATAGCTCAGCCGAAAAATTGCGCTGCAATCTTCCGCCCCCCAATCCAAAATCAAAAATCGTCATTCATCAATCGTCAATCAACCCCTCGTCCCTTCGGTGCTCCATCTACAAACCCGATCCAACGGACCCACCACCCCCACCCCATTCTCACCGATCGCCAAATTTCCGTCGTCGTGACTTCCTCTTACCCCAACAAGTTCTTGAGCCCCTCCCGAGGCTTGTGGGTGTTTTTATTCAGAAGCGAACGCGACATCGACAGCTGATCAGTGACTTGTTCGAACAACATCTAAAAAAATGAACAAGAACGACTTCCGACTACTCTGCGAGAGCATCTGCCAAGGACGGCTCCCATTCAAAAGCGGACGATGAAGAGGGAAAAGCCGAAGGCTTCGTTAGAATTTATTCACTCTGCGTTTCAGCAGCAAAAACATTCCGACGAAGGAAAGCAGCAACGCCGTCGGCTCGGGGACCACCTTCATGTTGTCAGGGTTGTTGGCGAATGTGTCGGCACTGATTCCAAGGATCTTCACATCCGCTTCGTCGTAGTTGAAAATTCTCAGCCCGTAAACCGGTCCGGCAACTGCGCTCGTGCCTTCGAAAAATTTTGCCACGGAAAACAGGGTCAATGCCTGCGCTTGGTCGGGAACGTTGCCTAACGATGCGTAGCCGGTATTCCAATCGTGCTGGCCGTAACCGCTGCTCAAATTGCCGGGGCCACCGAGCCGGAGGATGTTAGCGTTGGTGTAGGGCTCGCCATTTTGTGCCAGAGCCAGCAACTGGAAACTGCTATTCCCCCAGCGCTCCGAAGTTACCAAAAAATCCGTGGTGTTCAGGGCCTTGGCGAAGTGCAAGTCGAGGTCTGCGACGGTAGGATTGGTCGGGCCGGGCGAGAGAAAATCATGGTAGCCGTAGTTGCGGAGATCGGTGTCCATGCTGGTCCCGGCCACCGCGTCCGCATAAGCGGTGAGATTTCCGTTGCTCACCGTGGTCGTATTATTGTCGAAGACGCCGACCCCGGACGTGGTGCCCAACTGGGGATTGACGTTGAACACCTTTGCCTGCGACGTATTGAAAAAAGTCAGTGCCTGCCCACCGGCGGTGATGCTTTGCAGGTAAACCGGGGAGTTGCCGACATTCACCACTCCGCTCGCCTCCGCGTTTTGTGTCACCGGGCTGCCGCCGACGTTGTAAACGACCTGCTGGATCGCAACGTTGTTCAGACCGGGAGTGATGTCCATGGTCGCCGCGTGACTGAGGGAGGAAACGGCCGCCAGCAAGAGCCACACGCGGACGTTCGGAAGGGGAAAAAACATGCGCAGGGAAATCGCAGGTGCCATTTCCCGGGTAAAGGGAATTTCCAATTTCATCCAGCCACTCAGAGGGTTACAGGCGAAAGGAATGTTCCTACTTGGTTAAGACTTACGAAAGATTTTTCAAATTTCTGATTTTGCATCCCGCATACACCACTCTCCGGCATGCTTGCGGCTGACATTGGCTAGCCCCACACCCTCCTGAGAGACATGCCCCGACGCCATGCGGGGATTGGTTCGTTTGATTTTTACCCGTCCATTCATTCGATCAAAATTTTCACCCTGACCGCACTTCCAGACCGTCGTTTCCCAGAATTCATGAAACCTTCATCAGGGTTTCATCCATCAGGTAGAAGGATGGCGCATGTCCGAACTCCACAAGCTGCTAGTTCTTTCCACCTTGGCTTCAAACCTTGCTCTAGCAGGGCCGGGATTGGATCAGGCGGAAGTTAGATTACCCTACGGTGAGCTCAAAACCCTGATCACCGACGCCACCCGCCCTGTGACGGCCAGTGAACCGGTTTCCGCCCTGCTCTCGGCACGTCTCCGGCTGAGCATATCCGGACAAAAGCCCGTCATCGACACCACCTTCCGCACTACGACGTTCGCTGACGGATTGGCAATGATTCCGCTGATCGGGGGGAACGTGACCGTGGAAAACCAGAAACCGGCAGACGCCCGTATCCTCATCCACGAAAAAATGCTCTCGCTGGCCCAGGAGAAAGCGGGCGCACAAATCGTTGAGATGCGGTTGCTGCCATCGTTCGGAGCCGAGGGCTCAAGTCTGCTAGTTCCCGCCTGCCCAGCCGCGCTTTTTGAAACCGGTGATTTGGGCGAGGAGTGGTCGGTCGTAGTGAAAATCGACGGCCGGGAACAGGTGATGGGGTCGAATCAGGTGCTCGCGCTCCCTCTTGCCGGTGGTGGTCTGGAATTCCGGATGCTGGGTGGCGAGGAAACGCGTGAAGCGCTGAAACCGCCGGAGCCCTCGGCGTGGACCTGGCAACATCAGGCTCTCGTCATTCCGGGAGACGGTGAAATCGCCTATCAGGTGTTAGCCCGGGCATCGGGAACCGGCGGCTCGGGCGTGTCAGCGACCCTAGCGCTGCCGGCGGACGCCCGCGAGGTGACCGCGGTGGGCGATGACCTCGTCGGACAGAAGGTCGTCCGCGGTGAGGATCGCTCACTGGGCCTGCGGCTTGATTGGAAAACCCGCGGGTTACTGGAGCGTGAAGTCGCCATTTCCTATTTCCTTCCACGCCGCCCGCTGGACCGGAGTTGGAAACTCCAATCGCCGTCGGCCCCGGGCGAGGACTCGACTCGCACGCGGTTCGTCATTGTCGGTTTGCCGGAGCTCGCTTACGCAGCGGATGGATTGTCAGGACCCTTTCCACCCAAAGGTCTCCCCGCCCGTTTCGCGGAGGAACTCAACGGTGCCTCCTGTTATCAACTGGAAGCTGCCACCACAGCGAATCTAACTGTTAACCCGCTGCCCGTGGTGGCGACTGCCGAGGCGACCGTGAGCGAAGCCCTATGGACCGCGAAACTGGAACCGGACGGGGCGATGCTGGTGGAAGGAACGATGAGTCTCGAACACCGTGGGATGCTCGGAGTGACCCTCGACGTCCCGCCCGGGATGACCCTCCTCTCATGCGATGTCGGCGGTCATCCGGTGGCTCCGGTGAATCGGGGCGAGGGAAAAATCGAGGTCAGCTTGCCGGCTTCCGGCGAGAAAACCCGGGTTTCCTTCGCCTTCACCGGCCGGACGGCGGCACTGGATCCGGTCGAAGGAACCTTATCGCTTGCCTTGCCCACGACCCCGCTTTTCATCCGGACACTCGCCTGGAAAATCGACCTGCCCCGGGGCTATCAGGCAGAAACTAACGGAAATCTCGTCCGCACCACCGAGCCGAATGACCCGCCCTCGCGTCTCACCCTGCGAAAAAACCTCTGCCGCGACGAACGCCCCGAGACGAACGTCTTCTATCAACGATCGGACCTGAAAAACTGAAACTCTATCACATTTAATCGCCTTATGAAAATCACCCATCTCATCGCCTCACTAGCCATTGTCGGCTGCACCACTTTCGCCTGGTTCATCCTTGCTACGGCCATGTCGCAGCGCACTCAGGAATCATCACAAACCATGTCACAGGAAGTTGCCGGCGTCTGGAACCCGGCGTTAGAGCAGAGACATCCGGCAGCGTGGTTCGAGACACCCAACGCGCTAGGTGGCCGCGCGGCCGTCCTACCCGCGTCGTCCGATGTAAGGGTCGATTTGAAATTCGTCCCAAAACAGCGTGGCCTCTTCCGGCACCGGACCTATGACGTGGCGTTCAAGGCCGATTATCTCTTCGTGAATCCGACCCGCATTCCGCAGACGTTTTACATCTCATTTCCGCTCCCTGGCGGTGCGGAAAAGCTGGAGGGGTTCGAGTTCCGGCTAGGCGATGACAAGGACGCGGAACCCTTCCGGCCGGGAGATTCCGGACTTGCTACCCGGGCGGTGGTGCTGCCCGCATCCGGTAGCATCACCCTGCACGCGGCCTATCAGACAAGAGGCACCGGGAGCTGGATCTATGGGTTTCCCGACAAGCGGCGCATCGCTGGCTTTGTATTAAGAATGCGGACGAATTTCATGGAAATCAATTTCCCGGTCGGCACCGGTTCGCCCCGGGATGATGAACGAAAAAACGACGGAATTGGCTGGGATCTGATTTGGAACTACCCCGATGTGTTAGCCGTTCCATCGATCGGCATGGACATGCCAAAGCTGTTGAACGCCGGACCGGTGGCCGCACGGATTGCCTTCTTCGCACCCGTCTCATTGGTGTTTTTCGTGACAGTCCTGTTATTGGTCGGTGGGCTCAAGGGAGTGCCGCTGCATCCGATGCACGTGTTTTTCATTTCCGCAGGCTTCTTCGCCTTCCACCTGCTGTTCGCCTATCTGGTGGATCTGGTTCCGATCTATCTTAGTTTTGCAATCGCCACAGTGACTTCGCTGGTGCTGGTCAGCGGCTACCTCCGCGTCGTGGGTGGAAACACCTTGTTCAAGTTCGCCCTGCCCGCCCAGCTCGCCTATTTGGTTTTGTTCAGCGCGTCGTTTTTCTTCGATGGCCTCACTGGCATCACGCTAACAGTATGCGGAGTCTCCACGCTCGCCTGGCTGATGTTCCTGACAGCGAAGGTGGATTGGCGGACGCATTTCATCCGGCGGGGGAAGACGATTTCTGATGCTGCCTGATCAGCACGGCCCTTGTTTTCCCATCTCAACAGTTGAAGTCATTGAATTCCAAGGCCCACCCGTCTCCTAAACCTGAAACTTTATGTTTTCCAGATTGCGTGGCAGAACACCGTTGCTAAGCTGGGTGACTATGAAACCAAAATCGCTCAAACAGTTAAGCAACATTTGTTTCTTCCTCGGATTCGCCTCGATCTTGGGATCGATCGCTATTTGGTTCCTCACGGGAGGCACCACCGCAGATTCTCAGGCGCACGCCGAAAGGTTCGGGATTTTTGTTGGGCTCTGGGCACCCACTTTCCTGATTCTCTCGAACCGCTTCGACCGCTATGCGGATCGCCCATCCTGAGACCGGAGACTCCGATTATCTTGGATTTACCGAAATCAATCGTGACTCTTTTTCAAGCCCCTCCCTCCAGCGAGTCCAGCCCTTCAGAAGTCTTTTGAAAAAAACACAGCCCTAATCACCATGTTTCACAAAATCGATTATCCGTTTCTCATCGCTGCGTTCGCTAGCCTCCTCGCGAGTGTAGCGCTGTGGTTCCTTGTGAGCCACGATTACGGCCTCTTCGTGGGCATCTGGGTGCCGAGTATTCTCAGCCTGTGGGTCGGAGTCAGAGTTGTAATCCTATCAGCTGGCATCAAAACGAGAGGAGGGCAATAGATTATGATTCTATTTGTGATCTTCGCTTTTGGATTGACGGTGAGTTTAGTAGTCGCGAAGGGCTTGATGCAGGCGCGTGATTACGCTGCGAATGAATTCGCGAAACAGGGCCTAACGCCTGCGGAAAAAGTGGCTGGGAATGAGGAATCTGATAACGAATTCTAAATTCAAACGTACTTACGTTTTGGATCACCGCGGCTTCCAGTGCATCATTTGCATCATTCCCACTAGATTTAATCCGTGTGAATGAGGCTACACGCTATTCGCTCCCGAATCGCGAACTCGCCCGCAAGGTCCTCTCACGGCTTCGTCCCTATCGGCGTCGGCTCATCGTTTCGCTTTGCCTCCTGATTTTTTCCGTTCCTTTCACGAATTTCCATCCCCTCGTCTGGGGTTATGTGGCCGATGGGCTTGTTGGAAAAACCCTCACCCCGGCCAGTCTCGGGATGTGGCTGGCGATTATGTTCGGCACCTACATCATCGGTGCGGGGGCGAACGCGGTGCACTCCTATCTGATGGAAAAAACAGGGCAGGCTGTCGTGCGCGACCTTCGCTGCGAGCTCTTCGCGAAGTTCGAAGCGCAGTCGCTCGCCTACCACCGCGACACCAGCACCGGCGAGCTTGTCACCCGGATCACGAGCGATGTGGATGCCATGGAGCAATCCGTTCTCCAAGGCCTAACAAGCCTGCTTGAGGAAATCGTCACCTTCATCGTCGTGGCTGGAACCGTCCTCTGGATCAGTCCGCTGGTTGGCGCGGCATCGATCCTGCCACTGGCCTTCGCCTTCATTTTCATCCGCAGATACAACCTTCGTGTAAAAAGCATCTACGAGGGCGTCCGCAAAAAACTCGGGCAAATCGGCTCGTTCGTCCAAGACAGGCTGGCGGGCGTGCAGGTGACGCAGTCCTTCGCACGGGAGACCGCTGAGAAGGAGACCTTCGACGCTCGTGCCGCGCTCTACTACGAGGCCAGCGTGGGAGCGAGCCGCTTGCGGAACACTTACTTTCCCATCGTCTCGATCTTCGGCTTCATCAACAATCTCATCATGCTCGGACTCGGGGCATGGCTCATCATGCGGGGCAGCAATCTCTTCACCCTCGGCGCGCTCCTCGCCTACCGGGGCTTCTGGTGGCGCTTGCAAAGCCCCATCCGCACGATCGCTCAAACCAGCGATATCATGCAGCGGGCAAGGGCGGCGGCCCAGCGGGTCATCGAGCTGATCGACCAGCCGGTCGCAGTGACGGAGCAGGAGGAACCTTTGCCTTGGAGAGAACCGGAAGGCCGCATCGAGTTCCGCAGCGTGAAGTTTCACTACGTCCCAGAGAAGCCCATTCTGCGAGATGTTAGCTTCACGATCGGCTCCGGGGAATTTGTCGCTGTCGCCGGCAGCAGCGGATCCGGAAAAAGCACATTGCTCAATCTCGTGCCACGTTTTTACGACGTCACCGATGGCAGCGTCACCGTGGATTCGCTCGATGTGCGCAGTCTCCGTTTTGCGGAACTGCGTGGCAGGATTGGCTACGTCGGTCAGGAAAACTACCTCTTCGATGGCATCGTGAGGGACAATCTGAGCTATGGCAGACCCGGCGCAACGACAGAGGAAATCGAAGCCGCGGCCCGCTCCGCGAATGCCCACGATTTCATCCTCGATCTGCCGCAAGGCTACGACACAAGAGTCGGACAAAACGGCGTGAAACTCTCTGGCGGCCAGCGCCAACGTCTCAGCCTCGCCCGCGCTTTTCTAACCGAGCCCAAGATCCTCCTGCTCGACGAGCCGACCGCAAGCGTAGAGCCTGAGAGCGAGTCGCTCATCCACGAATCCATCCTCAAGCGCACGCGGGAAGGCGCAGGAACCACGATTCTCGTCACCCACCGCATCGACCTGCTGCGCCAGGCACCGAGGATTCTATTTCTCGAAGACGGCCTTCTAACCGGCGACGGCACCCACGAGCAGCTCGTCGCAGGTTGCCCCGGCTATGCGGAGGCTTACCACCGCTGGGAGGTGGAGGAGGAAACTCAAACCGAGGGCTGGTAACGCCAAGATGACCACTCACAAACCCGTTTCTCTTTCGTGAAAAAACAAACAAGCCGTTGGACGAACGAGATCTTCAGAACCACACTCCTCATCAGCGGAGAGATCCCGCTCAACGCATGATACTGGCCATCAATTCCGACTCTCCCTCCGGTCAAGAACCTGTTGCCAAGTGGGAAATGTCAACTCGCCTCGTACGATGGTGACGATGCCATACCTGTATCCGTCGCCCGCTGCGATGAAGAGAACCTCTTCTCCCTTTTCAACCCTCTCGCGGACTTCCTCCTCCGTGATATCACCGGGCTGTAATGGATGAAACTTGCCCTCCGGAATCCAGATCAACAAAATCGCGTCGGGATGCTCCGTTGTTGTCCCCTTTGGAAAACCTGTTTTGGCGTCCCAGATAGATTCTCGGCCCACATAGGCCAAAATATACGTCGATACAGGAAATTTCTTATTCCACGAGTGTTTTGCGAAACACCGCCAGTCGTCAGGTAGAACGCTGTTGATGATTTTGCGGTTGTAGTCGCTATTCCAAGGCTCAGAGAGGTTCAGTTGCGTCGAGATTCCAAGACTCGTGTAGGGAAGAATCAAGGCCCGCCAACTCTGACTTGGAATTCCTTGGTTGTCTCGAAGATTGAGCGGGGGAAGTGTCCCGTGTTCATCTTCGTAACCGTCAAGCGAAGCCTTCAATTGACACATGTGCCCGTAGGTGTCCAACCTGTCGACTCTAACCTTTGCCCGCCTGATCATGATGACGCCGGCTACGAAGAGTCCGACAAACATCACGATAAGGGTGCTGATGACAATCACTTTCCTTCTTGAGGCAGTGCAAGTCGGGAAGAAATCCCTGAGGGTGTATTTCATATGATGAAACCATAGGCGGTCAACAGCGCCGATTCTAATATCAGATTTAAACGAAATATCACAGTTATGAAATTACTACTCCGCCACGCCAAGTCAAGGCGGCTTGTTAGTTGATGTAAATCTGAGGTTCGATTTTTCTCTTTGAGGTCAATTCCCCATTTCCGCCATCGCGGTGCGGATTGCCGCTTGGAGCTGCGGGTCGCCATAGAAGGGTCCTGCACCGGGGCCGCCGGTCGTG
>JBBQDJ010000136.1:0-8750 GCA_038319595.1 Verrucomicrobiales bacterium | reverse complement strand
GCATTCTCGCGGACCTTCGGAGAGAATTCATCCCTGTCATCGGTTGGCCCAGGCGTGGGGGCGGGAATCGGTTGGACCGCCAACGGCTGCGTCGCACTCCCGGATGGCTGCGACTCCACTGGCTTCGAAACTGGCATCTCGACCACCGCCTTCGGGGGCGTCGCGACCGATTCGGGTTCCTCCCATTTGTCGAGATCGTCGAAATCGCTGCCGTGGCGTGAATGACTTGACGAAGGCGTCTGGCTGGCCACCGGCTTGCCGCCGCGGAAATCCCGCCCCTTTTTGCTGACATTGACCGTAACATTGTCACCGCCAGTGCTTTCTTGGCGCGGCGTAA
Organism: Verrucomicrobiales bacterium; assembly: GCA_038319595.1. Classification (GTDB taxonomy): domain Bacteria; phylum Verrucomicrobiota; class Verrucomicrobiia; order Verrucomicrobiales; family Akkermansiaceae; genus Luteolibacter. The sequence goes on along the minus strand of JBBQDJ010000136.1, from coordinate 8,413 downwards.
AAGGATCGGAAAGACCCGAGGTCTTCACCGTCTCACCGGCGACTTGATCCGTGTCGCGGGGACTGGGAATTCCCAAGCGGGTCGACTTCGGAGGGGCTTTGACAGGAGGCTCGTCCAGCGGATCAATTTCATCAAAACTCCACAAGTCCGACTCCGTGGTATCCTTGGCGAGACTACCCAGTGCCGGTCGATGTCTCGGGGGCAGGGAAGATCCGTCGGGGGAGGATGGTGGCTTGGATGTCATGGCAGGCGGCTCGGGAACTAATTAAAGCCGGGATCCAGACTTGACCAGTGCGAAAGGCGAATCGGAAGTTCCGTAAAAAACCAGTTGCATCACACGCCGGGGAAAGGCATCGAAGGGCTGCAATCCTTTTTATCCTCCATGGCTGACCGCGAAGACAAGAATGTGGAAAACGTGACCGGCAAGTTCTACGTGGACAGCCAGTGCATCGATTGTGACCTGTGCCGAGAAACCGCGCCGAATAATTTCACCCGCGCCGATGACGAGGGCTATTCGTTTGTTTTCAAACAACCTGAAAACGCCGATGAAACCGCCCAGTGTCGCGAAGCCATGGAAGGCTGTCCGGTCGAAGCCATCGGCGAGGACGGCGACGCGTAAGCGCCCTCCTGCCATGAAAAAGCCGCCGCGCCCCGGAAGAATCCGAGAGGAAATCCTACGGGAATGGCGCGGTGCCGATGAACCGAACGATCTCAACGCCAGCATCCATCTCGCTGAGAATTTCATCACCGCCATCCTCCGCGCCGCCGGGGCGGAAGACGGTCTCCACGAGGATCAGGTCCGCGCGACGTGGAAGGATCTGGCCGGTGATTTCATCGCCCGCCATACCGAGCCGCTCTCCGTGAAGGGCGGCAATCTCATTCTCCGCGTCACCCAACCCGCGCTGCGTTTCCAACTGGAGCAAATGAAGCCCATGCTTCTCAAGCGCATCCGCGACCAGCTCGGCGAAGGACGGATCAAGACGATCAAATTCCAACTCGGCTGAAAACGGACCGCGAGATTCATCTCGGCTTTCATTCATTCATTCTCCCCAATTCCCGAGCCTTCCCATTTTCTCCCCATGTTCAGAAACCTCATCTTCGATTGGTCCGGCACGCTGGTGGACGACCTCGGCCCCGTCATCGAGGCCACCAACGCGGTGTTAGGAAAATACGCCATCGCCAGCCTCGACCGCGAGGCCTTCCGCCGCTGCTTCCGCCTGCCTTATCGCGAGTTCTATGCCGAGCTACTGCCCAATATTCCGTTAGAAGAACTTGAAGCCCATTTCCGCCCGGCCTTCGACAATGCAGTCACCCCGGTCACCGTGCTGCCCCACGCCCGTGAGAAACTCGAATGGTGCACCGCTCTCGGCATCCGCACATTCGTCCTGACGTCCATGGACACGCTCGCTTTCGAGCGCCAGATGGACGATTTCGGATTTCGCCACCACTTCGAAGCCACTTATTCCGGAGTGTTGGACAAACGCGAGATCATCCATCAGATCCTGGAAACCCACGGACTCAATCCTGCGGAAACCGCCTTCGTCGGCGACATGACGCACGACGTGGAAACCGCCCGCCATGGTGGCGTTTCCTCGATCGCCGTGCTCACTGGTTACAACCACGCGGAAATCCTTGCTGCCGTTAGACCGGACATCACCGTGCCCGACCTCGGTGTCCTGCGCACCCTGCTCGACCGCCGCCGCAGCGTTTCGCGACCTGTCTCCACCGTCGGCGCGCTCATCCACGACGGCGCGGGAAAAATCCTCATCGTCCGCACCCACAAGTGGGGCAACCGTTGGGGTATCCCCGGCGGGAAAATCGAGCGCGGCGAGCCTGCCGAAGCCGCCCTCCGCCGCGAGATCCGCGAGGAAACCGGCCTCGATCTAACAAACGTTGAATTTGCCCTCGTCCAGGACTGCATCGACTCACCCGAGTTCATGCGGCCCGAGCATTTCATCCTGCTCAACTACGTCGCCCGTGCCACCACCACCGCCGTCACCCTCAACGACGAGGCTCAGGAATTCCTCTGGCTCTCCCCTTCCGACGCGCTCGATCTCGATCTCAACCACCCTACCCGCGTCCTCATCGCCGAGGCGCTGGAACGCCAGCTCATCCCCCCTGTCCACGCCTGATACGATCGAGATCCGCCGCCTCCGTGTTAGCACCTTCATCGGCGTGCCCGATGAGGAACGCGCCGCTTCCCAAACCTTGCTGGTTTCCGTGACGATGACCCCGTCGCAAGGTTTCGACGGCCTGGCTGATGAAATCTCGCGGACCGTCGATTACTATCAGATTTCTCTCGAAATCGAAGCCCTCGCCGCCGCCCGCCCGCGTCGCCTCATTGAAACCCTCGCCACCGACATCGCCGGTCATTTGTTAGGAAATCATTCGTTGCAACACGTCGCCGTCACCATCGAGAAACACATCCTGCCGAATACTGAGTGCGTCGCCGTGCACATCGAGCGGAGTCGGTGATAGTAGGTCTCCAACGGGACCGGAGAATGTGTCCCGACTGTCTCAGTCGGGAGGCAAATCCGTCAAAGAAAGCCGGTACCCATTGCCCACCACTCTCCCCCGAGCCCCAAGTTGACACTCGCGTGAAACATATGAAACCTAGGTCATGAAAACGATCACCATCCGTGACCTGCGCCAACACTGGCCAGATGCGGAAAAAGCGCTGGCGACCGAGCCGGAAATCCTGATTACCCGCGACGGCAAGCCGGTGGCGCGGCTGCTGCCAATCGTCGAAGAGGAACCACCGCGGAAGCGGTTTGATCCAGAGGAGCTAAAGCGATGGATGATTGAAGTGTGGGGAGAGGGTGTCCATTTTGACAGCCTGACCCCGTTGCTTGAGGACCGTGAGGATCGCAAGCGGCTGATGACCCATGATGACCGGCAAGCCGCCGCCGCGCGGGAACTGGGCTACGCCGTGGTGATGCCAGGCTTGGCGTGATCCGGCATGACCTATCAGGCGCAGGGTCGTTTCGTCCAATACTGTCAGTTTAAGAATTTTCAACCGCAGATAGACGCAGAAAGACGCCGATGAAAAACCCAAAAATATCCCTCTTGATCTGCGTTCATCCGCGTCCAACTGATGTTCAATTCTTTGCTCTTCATGTTTAAACGGACAGGACGGGTCGTCTCGTCCCTGCGCTTCTTCCACCCACCCTTCATGCACTTTGCCGAAATCACCTACGACTCGCCGGAATACCGACTGGAATGCGCACTCCGCCACGCGGTGCTGCGCGTGCCGCTGGGCATGAATCTTCAGGACGAAGATCTAACCATCGAGCGTCACCAGCGCCACTTCGGCGTTTTTCTAACTGACGGAGCTCTGGCTGCCTGCGCCATTGCGGTCGTCGTTTCCAAGGATGAAACAAAGATCCGCCAAATGGCCGTCCGTGCGGATCTTCAAGGCCACGGCTACGGGCGTTTCCTCATGACCCGGCTCCAGGAAACCCTCGCGAAAGACGGTGTCCGCCATCTCACGCTCCACGCCCGCTCTCACGTAGCGGGCTTTTATGAAGCCCTTGGGTTCACCCGAAACGGCGACGAATTCACCGAAGTGGGAATCCCTCATGTGAAAATGATGAAGGACACGCGAGCATAACAGCTGGGCTGGTAGTCCGTTCCGACGGATTTCTCAAGGTGCCACAAGTGGAGAGCCTATAAGGGGAGTGGATCTCCGGTCCACTTGCCGATGGGGGGCGAAAGCGGAAGCGCGAAGCTCACCCCTATCCCTTCCCATCGTCTTGGCGGACCGAAGATCCGCCCCCTTAGGTGATTCCATGCCGCCGCCTATCACCCTTAGTTCCGCCCGATTTCCCCCTTGGCTTGACCTCGGGCGATTCCGGGTGCAGTCTGCCGCACATATGAAGTCAACTTTCCTTAACCATCTGCCACTGGCGGTTCTTGCAGCGGTCGCGCTGAACTCCTGCGGCACGGGTGGTCCCGGGCATTCGGATTACCTGACGGGAGTCGGGGGGACAATCCATCAGCAGACTTCGAGCGGTTCCGGCCATCCAGCTCCGGCGATCCCGGATGATGTTTCCTACTGGGATGGCGACAGTGCTCAAGGCAGTCCGTTGATCAAAATCAATCGTGGCCAGCAGAAAGCGTTTTTCTATAAAGGCGGAACCCTGGTAGGCATTTCCCGGATTTCCAGCGGCAGCGAGGACCACGGCACCCCATCAGGCACTTACAGAATCTCGGAATTGAGCAAGGATCACAAATCCTCGGTGTATGGCGTCTTTAAGGACCGCGCCACCGGGATGACCACCAACGACAACGTGGACATCCGCGTGGACAAGCCGAAATCGACCGAGATTTTCTACAACGCACCGATGCCCAATTTCATGCGGGTCAACGGCGGCATCGGCATGCACACCGGCTATTTGCCAGGCTACGCCGCCTCGCACGGCTGCATCCGGATGCCCCACCACATGTCCACGCATTTCTTTGAGAACGTGAAGGTCGGCACCCCCGTCATCATCGAGTGAGCGCACAACTGCCGGACGCCTCGTCGACGATGGAGATTCGCCCGGAAGCAGTCGCGGAATGGGTCAAACTGCCGCGAGCAGAAAGGCCACGGCTGATCGATTGCCGGGAAGAGGACGAACTGGCGATCTGCCAGATCACCGGCAACGAGTGGGTTCCGTTAGGGGTTTTCCCCGTCGTCCGGGAAAAGCTGCTGCACGGCAACGAACGCGGCGTGGTCGTCTATTGCCACCACGGCGTGCGCTCGCTGCGGGCGACGCATGTCCTCCGCTCCATCGGTGTGGAAAACGCGTTCTCGATGAGCGGTGGGATCGAGGCCTGGGCGGAACGGATCGATCCGGAAATGGCCCGGTATTGAACACAAGTCTGAGGATCAATGGATTCAAGCTATCAAAAAGGACTAACAGGCCGCGCTTTTAAAGGGCGAAAAGCAGTTTAATCTCGCACCAATTTCCCATCTTAAAATGACTTTTCCCCGGTCCCAACGTGACCACCCATCAAAGCCCGGCACGCGGTGCCGGGAATATGAAAATCGCTAACAGATTTTTTTCGGACCCCATTCTCTGCGTGTTTATTTTTTGTTGAGATCCTTAAGTGCTAGTATCCCGTCGTACTTAAAATGGTAGATAAGTTAGGGTTTGTTGTCGGACTGCGGGGACATGTCCCCGCTTTCACACTGGCCGACATGTCGGCCAGTGTGAAAGCTCCGACATGTCGGAGCAGTCCGAAAGGATCACCCCCCACTTTAAATCTTACACTAGCTCGAATGGCACGTAGTTCACCCACCTGATTCAAGTCACTCGGAAGTGATGGCGGCGACCTCCGCGCCCGCCAGCCAACCGCGCAGGTTGGTTCCCGGAGCCTCGATGTAGATGAAGTCCCCTTTGCTCTCGCCCAGTCGCACAATCCGCCCGGCCGTCGCGGTGCCGACGGACTCGGCTTTTTCAAATGGCGAGAGCCGGACCGCCGCCTCACCTGATAGAATAATACCGCGCTTCGCCTCATCCTTGCGCAGATAGAGCGCGGTGGATCCCGCAGCGACGGCGATCACCGCGAGGATTCCGCAGGAAATTGCCGGATTCCGCAGCCAGCGGGGTTGGCGATTCACCCTACCACCGAGCACGGACAAGACACCGAGAGCCAGCGCGCCGCCGACCACCAGCCACGACCACTCGTTGCGGCTGAGATAGCCGATCACTGCTTCCAGCCGAGGATTCAAGCCCGGTTCGTCAAACGCCGTCGCGGCCTTGCGGGCGAGCGCGAGGTTGGCCCGCAGATCCGGGTCGCGCGGGGTGAGCAGCCGGGCCCGCTCGTAGGCGAGGATGGCCGGACCATAGCGTTTCAGGCTCTGATAGGCGTTGCCGAGGTTGAAATAGACCGTGGCGTCCGGGCCGTCGTCGGCGATGGATTTTTCATAAGAAGCGGCGGCGGCAGTGAAATCGCCTGCGGCGAATCGTTCGTTCGCGTCATCGAACGCGGTGGCGGAGGCGGGCGACCCAAAGGCTAACAGAGCGATCGATCCAAGAAGTATGATCCTTTTCATCTCAGCGGGTGGAAGGGGTGAGTGACGCCATTGCCTCGTCGAGCAAGGCCCGCCATTGCGGTTGGATTTCTCCGGAATGCTGGCGGCTGTATTCGTAGAGGTCGGCTTCGCGGAACAAGCGGGCTACGGGAGAATCGCCGGGAATCCGTGAAAGCACCTCGGCGGAAGTGATCGCCTGCGCCGGTTGGTTCCACAACGCCCCGAGGCGCTGTTGGACCGCGAGTCTCGCCGCGGCGAAAAAACCGGGAACATCCTTCGCCTGAGCGCATTTCCCGGCCATCTCCAGCGCTTCGCGGGTGGCCTTCTCGGTCGCGATGCGCGCAAGCCTAACGGGATCGGCGCGCCGCGCGAGCAGCCAGGCGAGGACGCGCCCGAGAACCACCAACACCGCCGACAAAGCTAACAACCTCCCGAACAGCGGACGGGAAACCAATGGCACGAGCGTGTCGGCAGGCGACCGTTTCAAGTGCTGGCCGACCAGCCCCGTCGATTTCTGCTTGGGCTTTTCCACCGGTGCGGAAGTCGCGGCAGTCTCGTCCACGGGGATGTCCGCTCCGGTCACCCGGACCTTTTGCGGCGGCGTGGTCACCGTCTGATAGACACCGGCATCGGGATCGAAGTAACTGAAGGCGAGCGAGGCCTCTTGATCCCCGCCTTTGCCCGGCACCGCGCTGAAGCGGAAGCTCTTGGTCCCGGAAAACGAGGTCGCGTCACCCGCGGCGAAATCGTTTTTGCCCGGATAGGATTTCCAACCTACGGCGGGGACCAGCTCCGGCGCGTTGACCAGTGAGAAATTCCCGGAACCGGTGACCTGCGCGGCGATTTGTTGCGGTTCGCCGGTTTTCCATTCACCGGGAATTTCAGGTTTTTCTAACTGGAATTTGCCAACCGCTCCGGTGAATCCCGCCGGCCGGCCTTCCGTGGGCAAGGGCAGAACTTCGATTTCCTGATCCTCGGATTTGAGCGTGACGTCCTTCTGGATCATCGGCGCGTTCATGTTGTCGAAGACACTGTCGAAGAACGGATCGTCGAACGGCCCGCCCCTCCGCCGGCGCGGCTGCTTCGGCGCAGTGGTATCGCGCATGGCGACAGTCGCGTTCAGCGAAAGCGATGCGGGATACTTGCCTGCCTTGGTCGCGGAGATTCCGCCATACCAGGTGACGACGGTGTAGCGCCTGCCATCCTTGATCTCCTGAGTCTGCTGTGGCTGGTTGCTGACATTGTGGAGAGTGAAGCCCTTGCCTTCCGGCTGGATCCCGCTGCGCAACTGGGCCCGTGAGTCCGCTGGCAGCCACGCCTGGATGCGGACCGGTGCGATCTCGCCGACATAGGCATGCTTACGGGCGTTGTCGGCCAGCTCGACGGTTAGAAATCCGAAACGCTTCTCACCGGTTTCCTCCTGTGGCGGATCTGCGGGTTGCGGGTTATTGGGATTTCCCTGAGGCAGACCGGCCGGAGGTTGCGCCGCGCCCGCATTGAGTACCTTGAGCTTGAGTGGCTGGGTGGAAAACTTGTTGCCCCCCACCGTGACTTCGAAGGCGGGAATCACGTAATCCCCAGGTGTGTTAGATCCGACGACGTAATTGTAGATCGTTGAGACTGTGGTCGTGCCATTGAACATCTGCATCTGCTGGCTTCTGCCACGCGGTTGGACGATGAGTTGATCAACGGCAGGAATCACCGGCTGTCCGCCATCGCTCCCCGAGATTTTCAGGGTCAACAGCGCGCCGTTGCCTGCCGGTACTGTATCGCGATCAAGCGTGGCCTCCACTTCCGCCGCGCCAACGGGCAAGACAAGAAAAAGCGTTAGAACTACCGCGATGGAAATTCCCATCCGCTGGAAAAAGCCGTCCTGCTGTTGGAAGAGTGTCACCATGTCTTGCCTTTCGTCGAGTTGTCGGGAGTCGTTAAGCGGGAACGTCTTTGTTGGGGAATGGGAATGACGGTCCGCTCGTCTTGGCGCAGGGCTTCTAACATTTGTTTCGCCTCCTCGGCGGTCATCTCCTGTTTTTCGGCGCGCTCTTCGCCAACCGTTCCTTCTTTTTCCTCACCCTGCTTCGCCGGGTCCTTGGGTTCACCGGCCTGATCCTTGGCTTCGCCTTCATCCTTCTTCTCGCCGGGTTTCGACTCCGTTCCATCCTTCTTGTCCCCGTCCTTGGGGTCTTTGCCTTCCTTGGGATCTTTTCCGTCCTTGGCGTCTTTCTGGTCTTCGGGCTTTCCGTCTTCTTTGGAGTCTTTAGAATCCTTTCCATCCTTGGACTGCTTGTCGTCACCGGATTTTTCGTCCTTTTTCGAATCCTCTCCGTCCTTGCCTTCTTTGGAATCCTTGCCGTCTTTGTCGTCCTTTTGATCCTTCTGATCCTTCTGATCCTT
>JBBQDJ010000135.1:0-8807 GCA_038319595.1 Verrucomicrobiales bacterium | reverse complement strand
TCACTCACTCCCATGGAAGGAGAAAATCGGCAGGTCACGGTCCCGACAGTGGACCTCAATTCGACGCTCAGGCGCATTCGCCCCAGCATGATTATTTGTGACATCGAAGGTGGCGAACTCGATCTCTTCGAGCACGCGGATCTCACAGGAGTCACCAAAATTCTAATGGAAATCCATCAGCGGGTGATAGGACGTGAAAATATTAAGCGGCTTTTTGATCACCTTTCCGCCAAGGGCTTCCATTACGATCAGGATCATTCGTTCGGGCAGGTCGTCCTATTCTCTCATATCAGTCGGGAACTTTCTCGTCCCGAACTGGAGGTTGCCGTTGACGCACCAACGGAACTCCCAGAGTCAGGCGAAATTTCAACCCCAGCGATTGCCTCCCCCAGATCAACAGGAAAACCGCTCGTGGCGCGTTTCAAAAACCTGCTAGGCATTCGGTCGAAGTCAAAGAAATTTCATCTCCATCTTGGAGCCCATCACACCGCTACCCAACTGATCCGCAGGACCATCGAGCACAATCACGAAGCCTTGGCCGCCGAGGGCATCACGATCTGGGACCTTGAAGCCACACGCACTAAATTGACCAACCGCTTGGGAAGCGTGAAGAACAAGGATAGAACCGAGCCCGGGATCGCTGCGGGGATTTCTGCCGAAGACATCCCCTCATTGAATGAAATCAAGCGCATCGTCATCTCCGACGAAGTTCTGTTGGGGAAATTTCCCGCCCTTTTGAAAACCAATGGTCACCGTCACCTCCAAAAACGCATGACGACGGTGCACCATGCGCTCGGGAAGGATGCCAAAGTGTTTCTCACGGTGAGAAACGCCGCAGATTCACTTGCCGAAGCCTATTGGAAACAGATCTCCACCCGAGGTTTTCTTCCATTCGAGGCATTTATAGAAATCTCTACGGTGATGGATTTCTCATGGCTACCCGCCTACGAGACCTTGGCCGCGGTCTTTGGTAGAGAAAATCTGGTGATCTTCGAGTTCAGTGCCGTTGTCGAGGACATCGCAACCGTTGTGACCCAGATCGTAGGGGCCGATTTTGAATTACAAGCCAATGGTGTCTTTACGCCCTATCAGCCTTCTATCCGAACCGTGGAATACCTCCGGATCGAACAGGAATGGAAATCCGCCCGTCTTCCGGCGGAGGTGACGAAGATGGCCAAAAGCCGCTTTCCGGTGCGGGACGGCAACGAGCCGTTCGACCCATGGACCCCTGCACAACGTAGCACTCTGGATGCGAGCTATCAGAGTGACTTGAAACGCATCCGGGAGCTCCAACAGGCGGGACACTGAGCTTCGTTTCGGTGGGGATGTGCTCGATCCGGCGCGGTCCCAATGCTATGAACCTCAAGTGGCCTGCTGAGTCATTTGAACGGCAGACTAACCGAGAAACCCGGTGAGCGGACTGGTGGCGCTGGCGTGATCGAGGATTTCGGGCAGGCCGAGTTCGTAGGCTTCGCGCCCGGCTTCAACGGCTTTTTTGAAGGCGATGGCCATTCTAACGGGATCGCTGGCGATGGCGATGGCCGTGTTGACGAGCACCGCATCGGCACCAAGCTCCATGGCCTCGGCAGCGTGGCTGGGGACGCCGAGCCCGGCATCGACGATGACGGGGACGATGGCCTGCTCGATGATGATGCGGATCTGGTCGCGGGTGACGACGCCGCGATTGGAGCCGATCGGTGCGCCTAACGGCATGACGGTGGCGGTGCCGACTTCCTGCAGGCGCTTGGCGAGGACGGGATCCGCGTTGATGTAGGGCAGGACGATGAAGCCTTCTTTGACGAGGATTTCTGCGGCCTTGAGCGTTTCGATCGGGTCGGGCAAGAGGTAGGTGGGATCAGGATGGATTTCGAGTTTTACCCACTTTGGCAGACCGGCAGCCGCAGCGAGGCGGGCGAGACGGACTGCTTCCCCGGCGTTCATGGCACCGCTGGTGTTAGGAAGCAGCAAGTATTTTTCGGGATCGATGAAGTCGAGAATATTGGCGTAAGGATCGCCCTTGCCCGTGAGGTCGGCGCGGCGGAGGGCGACGGTGACGATCTGAGTGCCACTGGCGGCGAGGGCATCGCGCATGGATTCGTTAGATGGAAACTTGCCGGTGCCGAGGAAGAGGCGGGAGCTGAACTCGCGGCCGGCGATGGTGAGAAGGGACATGGTGGAGATTTGAAATTTCAGATTTAAGATTTGAGATTGGCTGCGAGCCAGGATTCGAAGGCGGCGTGGTCGTGGAGGTCGTATTGCCAGGTACGGAAACCGAGATGGCGGCCGGTGGCGCAGTTTGCCGGGAGGTCGTCAATGTAGAGGGTTTCCTCCGGGACGAGGCCGTGGGTGTCGATGGCGTATTGATAGATGCCGGGCTGGGGCTTGATGAAGCCGGTCTTGAAGGAGACGACGGCGGCGTGGAAGTGGGAGAACTGCGGGAACTCGTCGGTGATCCAAGGCCAGTGAATGCCGTTGATATTCGAGAAGAGGATGAGCCGGTGGCCGTCGGCGGCGAGCTGACGGATGCGGTCCCACATCGGTTCGTTCGGGGTGAAGATGTGCTGCCAGGCGTGACGAAACTCATCGGGCGTGGCGCGGCTACCAAGGGTATCAATCGCCCAGCCAATGTAGTCGTCGATTTCGATTTTTCCGGCCTCGAACTCGTCTTTGCGCTCGATGAGACGCTGCATCCGAGAAGCGGGGTCGGTGACGTCGGGCGGAAAGAGCCGAGCCATCGAGGGCTCGAAGTCAAAGTCCAGAAGCACGCGGCCGATGTCGAAGAGGAAAGTCACTGTAGAAGTTGAGAGTTGAAAGTTAATGCAAAGAGAAGAGAAGTCCGATCCCCTATCTCCTATCCCCAATCTCTTTGAGGATAAATCCGGCGGAGGAGATGGCCCCTGCGTTGCGACCGTGGCGGATGAGGGCATTTTTCATGGCGCGCCAACCGGCGGCGTGGTCCGTGAGGAGATCGGTGATGTGGCGGGAAAGTGCTGCGGGAGTTTCAGCAAGGTGACCGCCGCCAATAATTTCTAACAATTTTAAATTTCCTTCCTCCTGCCCGGGGACTAGGTGATGGATGAGCATCGGACAACGCGCGGCGATCGCTTCATGGACGGTGGCACCACCGGCTTTGCCAACCACGAGATGATGGCTATTGAGGAATTTGGGAACCCGGCGGGTCCAGCCGATGAGTTTTACCCGGCCGGGATAGGTCTTCTGGATTTCCCGGGCACGAGAGTAGAGCAACCGGACATTCCGGCCGAGAATGATGGTCAGGTGGGTATCAGGCGAGGCATCCAGCAGCGCCCGGCTGTGGCGGCGGACGTGAGGCAGCTTGGCCGTCGGAAAATAAAGAATGCGGAAGGGTTTACAGGAATCGGAATTCGAAATCGGGATCAGCTGCGAAAAATCCGGATGCACGGGGAATCCGGTATCGACGAGTTTTTCCGCCGGGATGCCCCAGCGGATCATGGTGTCCTTGGTCCACGGGTCGGTGACGAGCCAGTGGTCGCACTGGGCGCGGAGCCAAGCGGAGTTGATCTCGATGGAGTCGGTGACCACAATGAAAACTGGTAGATTTTTCCCCGAACTGCGCGCGATCCGTGTGAGGAAATATGGATAGAGCGGATAAGTGCTAACGACGGCGGTGGGCTGGAACTCATCGATCAATTTCGCCAGCGCCGTCTCGACCCGGCGCAGGATCGGCGACTTCTGGCGGGAGAAGTCGCAATTGTCAGTGGATCGGTAGATCCGAGCCCAGAGGTTTGGAAAGTTCGTGGTGATGTAGCGGTAACCGCGGTTCACGACGGAAGTGAGGCGGGGCACACCGAGCAGGCACGGGTCGCTGACCTGGGTGACAGCGCCGGCGGCTTGCAGTGCGACGGCGAGATTTCGCGCAGCACTGTTGTGTCCTTCCCCGAAGGCGGCGGTAACGATGAGGATTCGGGGCGGGACGGGCATGGTAGTTTCCTCGGGAGATTTAGAGTGAACCTTGCGTTGCGTCGATGGAGTTTTGCAGCTTTTCTTCCTAGGCAGATGGCACGCGAGGTAAAAAAGGTCGAGCTTCGGACGGTGGATGATTCCCCCGTTCTCGAAGTGCCTGTCGTCCGATTGGAGAGCGAGGAAACGGGGACCCGCACAAGTCCCGTCCGGCTGAAAATCACGACTGAGGATTCGAAGGACAACCCACGCCTCAACATCCCGGACCGGGCGGACTACGAAAGCCGCACGCACCAGCCCGGCATCGAGGTGCTCATCGAGCAGGAGTTACCGAATCCCGACGCTTTCGAGAGTGACTGGGGAAGCTCGTCAACGCTTCAAAGGCAGATCCCGTGGGGTTGGTTCGTGCTGATCGGTCTGCTACTGTCCGGGGCGGCGCTTTGGTCGCTGTCGCAAGTCCAGGAATCCGAGTCTCACGCGAAAAAAATGCAGACTGAAGCAGCCACGATGTTGGATACTGAAACCAAGGAGAATCAGGAGGCGTCCGAGCTTCTCGATCGGATCGAGAGCCAGATTCGCCGTTTCTTCAAAAGCAGCCTCGTTGCTGAACGGGCTCGCATCGTCCGCCAGCCGGAACGCGTAACTCCATTGATGGAAGCCTATTACACCAGGGAGCCGGCGGTTGCCCAGCCGCTGATTCACATCCGTCGTCTCGCTCCATTGACCCTCGGCACGAATACGAATTTCTGGATTGCGATGGTCGAGTTGGACCATTCTACGACCCAAAATCTGGTGATCGATGTCACGACGAGCGGCGAGCCGTTGATCGACTGGGAGACCTTGGTGTGCTACCAACCAATGGAGTGGGACCACTTCGTCAGGGAGCGTCCGACCAACACGTCATTTGATTTTCGCGTCTATGTGGAAGCGGACAATTTTTACAGTCACGAGTTCGCGGATTCCAAGAAATGGTCGAGCTTCCGATTGACCGCGCTGGGTGGCGAGGATCCGGCCTTCGGCTACGCGAAAGTGGACGGGCCGATCGCCCGCGAAATTTTTGAGCAACTCAACAAAAACCAAGGAGGCCAGTGCTCATTGATTCTCAGAATCAGCATTCCGCAAGGACTTCAATCGAGAAGCGGAGTGGTCATCGAGAAGCTGGTGAATTCCAGTTGGCTTTACATTGATTTGCCCGATTCCGGCTCTTGATCTTCATCCCGCTTGCGGCAAGTCTCTCCGCCCTTGAACCCATCCGCCGATACCCAGCCGCCGGTCCACCGTGCGGGATACCTCCCGGTGCTTGCCGGAGTCGTAATTTTTCTTGCCTTCCAATATGCGCTGGCCTTGTGGCGGCTCACCAGTTCTTCGGGACAAATGGAGAACAAATTTAGCGCGTTGGCCCGCGACCAATACATGGGATTTCTGGTAGTGCAGAATCTCCAGATGATCATCGCCTATCTGGTGCTGGCCATCGTCGGCGCACTTCTGCTTCAGCCCTACGCGACCTGGCTGGGATCGCGGTTCCAGTGGCGCTCGAAACGCTCGTGCATCCTTCTTGGTGTCGGACTGGCGGCGCTCGTGCATGGGTTCTTCACCCTCAGACTGGTGGTGACTCGCCCGTACTTTCTATCCGAAGGCCAGTTTGGACAATGGTATTACCGGATTCTCGAGATCATTCCGATTTCTATCAAACCCAACGCGCTGATCGTGATTTTCACCTTACTCCCGCTGGTGATTCTCGCCCTTGCGCTGTTCTGGCAGATCCACCGGCGGGGGCACAAGGGATGGCTGGTAGCGTGCGCACTGGTCCTAACCGCCGGCCTGACATCGTCGATCAACCACTTCAATAACCAGCCGAAAACCAAGCCGATCACCGCAGGCAGACCGATGAACGTGATCATCATCGCATCGGATTCCCTGCGTGGCGACATGCTCGGGTGCGCCGGATATCAACCGGGACGATCCGATGGTCCGGCCAAGGACGGTGTATCCCCGGTCATCGACGCGCTGGCAGCGAGATCCACGCGTTTCGAAAACTGTTATACCTCGATCGCCTCGACCATGGAATCCGGCGTGCAGCTGATGGGCTCGATGTATCCCCAGAGCCACGGCATCCGCCAGATGTATCCTAACCGGGAAACGGTAGATGCAATGAAAAAGCGTGTTGTCCCCTTGCCCGCCCTGCTGCGGAAGCGCGGCTACGACACCGCGGCCATTGGCGACTGGTGCGCCGGATACTACGAAGTCGTCGGCCTCGGAATGGAGCATCTATCGGTTTCGACCTTCGACAACTTCAAGATCTACATGAGCCAGGCGGTGGTGATGGCGCACTTCGTGGTACCACTCTATTTCGACAATCCGTTAGGCTACCGGATCTTCCCGCAGCTCGAATCATTCGCGAATTTCGTCACGCCAGAAGTCGTCACGAAACGGGTGGAAAAGCGCCTGGCCAACGCCGCGAGCGGGCAGAAACCGTTTTTCTGGCACGTCTTCTACTCCTGCAATCATCTCCCCTACCGCAGTCCCGAACCGTTCCGCAGCATGTTCGCGGATCCTGACTACCAGGGCCCCAACCGCAATGGGGTCGCCTTTGACATCGACACGTTCATCGGTGGCACCGACTTGCAGTCGAAATGGGAGGCACTACCGCCGAAGGAGATGAAACAGATCCGCGCGCTTTATGACGGGTGCACCCGCCAGTTCGACGGCTGCGTGGAACGGATCCTCGCGTCGATCAAGGCGAACGGCCTCGAAGACAACACCATCGTCATCGTCACCGCCGACCACGGTGACGATCAATATGAACCGGGCGTTACCCTCGGCCACGGCCTGACCTTCAACGGCGGACTCCAGGCCAACCACCCGCCGTTGATCGTCCATGTTCCTGGCACCAAGCCGCAGGTGATCCCCGAAACCGTGCGAATGATCGACATTATCCCCACTCTAGCAGATCTCCTCGGTCAGGAAAAACCGGCCATCTGGCAGGGCCAAAGTTTCGCCGGCTGGATCCGCAACACCGAGCCTGCCCTCCACCGGCCGTTCTATGGAGAAACCGGATTTCCCTTCATTCAGTTCAGCGTCAAGGGCGTCGAGCGTCCCAAGCTGCCGCCGATGGATGAGCTTACTTTCATCGACCCGACTTTTAACTATCAGTTCGTCCTTAAGCCGCAGTATCTCGACCGCCTCATCGAAGCCAAGCAACGTTGTCTGAAGACCCGCGACTGGAAGCTCGTCTGCACGCCGACCGCCTCGGGAACCCGTCATTTCGCGCTGTTTCACATGACAAAGGACCGCCACGGCGAAACTGACGTGGCTCCGGCCCGCCCGGAAGTCCTCGCTCCCATGCAGGTGGCCTTGGAACGTTGGATGGACGCGAAGGAGGAAACCTCCATTGCCGAAATCTTTCCCGCCGGCGAGCCGGACTAACGGAGAAGTGAAAAGGCCGCTGCCTCCGAATGAACCGCGTGTCAGCGGAGGAAAGCTTCGTGCAGACCGCCGTCCACGGTGATGACCTGGCCGGTGGTTTTGTTGAGACGCTGCGAGAGCAGGAGGAAATACGCTTCCGCCTGGTCGGCAGGGGTGATTGGCTCCTTCGTTAGAGTGCGGTCGGCATAAAACTGGGCAAGCTTTCTCACCAGCGATTCAGTTTCCTCGTCGTCGCTGTAGGGGATGGCGTATTTCGCCAGCGAACCGATGACGCGTTCACGCGGGAACATGGCGGAACCTTGCACGACGGTCGCAGGAGCGACGCCATTGACACGGACCAGCGGGGCCAGCTCGATGGCGAGCTCGCGGATGAGGTGGTTCGCGGCGGCTTTCGATGTGTCGTAGGCGAGCGTGCCCTTTTTTGCGACAGCAGCATTGGCTGAGGTCGTTAGAACGAGGTTACCCTTGAGGCCTTGCTCCTGCCACGTCTTGAATGCTTCGTCGGCGACGAAGTAGCTGCCGGTGACATTGATATTGAAAGTGAGCGCCCATTTGTCGTCGGGGATGTGGCCGCTGATGTCGGCCGGGACGAAGATCCCGGCGGTGACGGCGATGGAATCGAAGCCACCGTAGGCGATGGCGACGTCGTCAAGCATGCGGCGGATCGATGCGCGGTCGGTGATGTTCGTCGCAAGTCCGATGGCAAGACCACAATCGGATAGACCGGTGCCTGCGACACCGATGCCAACTCCATATTGATCCGTGATTTCCTTGGCGGTGGCTTTCGCGGCGTCTTCGTTGAGATCGACGCAGACCATGTGCGCACCTTCCTTGACGAGGCGGAGGGCGGTTTCCTTGCCGATGCCGGAGCCGGCACCGATGACAACAACGATCTGGCGGGCTAGCTCCTTTTCGGCGGGCATGCGCTTGAGCTTTGCTTCCTCCAGCAGC
This sequence comes from Verrucomicrobiales bacterium, assembly GCA_038319595.1. Taxonomy (GTDB): domain Bacteria; phylum Verrucomicrobiota; class Verrucomicrobiia; order Verrucomicrobiales; family Akkermansiaceae; genus Luteolibacter. The sequence goes on along the minus strand of JBBQDJ010000135.1, from coordinate 491 downwards.
CAATACTCGATGTCGAAAGCCTCCTGTTGGGGAAGCGAGATATAGGTATCGATGGCTTCGGCACCGCGCATAACTTCGACGGCGCAGTTATAGAATTCTGCGGTGACGCGTGACTCGGATTTGTCCTTGCCCCAGGCGATCATGCCGATCCCGGGGATGAGCACGACGGTCGGGTTCGGATCGCGCATGGCGGGCGAGTTGTCGTGTTTGCAGAACGCATAATATTCTGCATAGTCCTCGCGATAGCCCTCGAGAGCGGTCGCGAGTTTGTTTTTGAGGGATTCGACGTCCTCGGTCTGCGGATTCCAGTCCACGTAGAGTGGCTTGATCTTGGTGCGGAGGAAATGGTCGGGGCAGCTCGTACCAAGCCCAGCGAGGCGGGCGGCGTCTTTTGAGTTCACGAAACGCAGGATCTTATCGTCGTCCTGGACGGTGCCGATGAAACGCTTCTGTTGGGTAACCTTTCCACGCAGCCAGGGCAGGATGGCGAC
>JBBQDJ010000134.1:0-8822 GCA_038319595.1 Verrucomicrobiales bacterium | reverse complement strand
TATCCCTACTCCAAGGGTGACCGAGAGATCGGCCGCGCCGCCGGTGAACGGGTTGTCCAGATAGAAGATTCCCAAGTTGCGCCCGGTGCTGGCGGTCGCCCGCGACAGAGCGACACCCTGATAGGTGATCGAGTCCACATCCTGGCCCTCCGCACTGACCTGAACAATCAGCTTGTTCGCGGTGGCCCCGGCATTGAACGACAGCAACGCGGTCTTGGGATCGTCGGCCACGGGGGATACCAGGGAACCGGTATTGACCACGGTGATCTGCGCCATCGCGGACCCAGCCATGGCGGCGAATCCGGAGATGGCTGCCAGAAATCTCATGCTGCGGTTGAAACGAGTCATGCTTGGAAAGGTTTGGGTATGAAGGTGGGCTTTTAACTGACGCGTCTGCATACTATTTCTCAAGAGGCGGGGGATGCAAACGGATTGCAAACGGATTAATGGGAAATAGGCACTGGTTCTCACTTGGGACTCGAATCCAACTTATACTGATTGGAAAGGCTTTCGACGTGGAAGTCGAGAAACAGAAAGTTCCTCGAATCCCCATGCATGGTGGGCTCGAAATCCATGAGCATCACGATTTTGCTTACAGGAGTCTTAGGTGCCCCGGCAGCGACGACCGAGTATCTCATGGTATCGGGTTGGTTCGCCGCTTGGCTATCATCCTGCGGGCCGAATACGCGTTTGCCAGACATCACCAGATCCTGATTCATAAAAAACACCCTTCCGCTGCCACCTGGAGTTCCCAGGTTGCCCCCGAGGGTGCCTTTGCCATTCGCGTTCCACCCGGGAAAACGATGGCGAAACGCGGGACAAACCAGCGAGTCCGGCAGTCCGGTGAGCTCGCTTTTATCTTCCAGCCCGAGGTAGGCGCCAAGTTGGCTGAAGAGGGTCTTGCCGCTGGGGGTGGCGTCGCTCCTGCCGGTGTGATACGGAAGCTGTCCATTGGCCCCAATCGGCCCCGGCATGCGGTCGTTGTTGTCGCTGATATACGCTCCGGTGGCGATGCCCACCTGCCGCATTACGGCCACACAGCCCGCTTGATGCGCTTTCGCAATGACCCTCCTGGTGACGCTAAAAGTGGTCGCAGCCAAGACGACGATGATCAGGATCACCACCAGAAGCTCGACCAGGGTGAAGCCGGACAAACGAGTTCTGCCGAGGAAAGACCGGTGCATGGCCCCTCGCGAAATTTCGATGCTGATGGCAGTTTTCACGATCTTGGTTCTTGTTTGGATGGTTAGGTGGGTGGGTGACGCCAGAGCAATCCCGTTAGGGATTTTTCAACCGCGCATGGGCGTGACTCGACGCGAATGAAGATGGATTTTTGGATGAAAGTCCTGGTTCTGAAGATTCAGTTCTGAAAATTCGCGTCAATTGGCGTCCATTCGCGTGCTCCAGAAAGCGCTGGTGCCCCAAGTGCCGGTAGCCGCGCCGGAGCCTGCGGTGCCGGTGCTATTGGTATCCCAGTAGAGGCTGGCGGCGAATGCGGATGGGGTGGCCAGCGTGAGTGAGTTCAGGCCGAGGAGGAGCAGGTTGCTGTGACGGGTTTTCATGGGTTGTCAGACTTGGGAGTTGGGATGTGAAAAGAACCGGCTAAGGGTTGAAACTCTTTTACGAGAGCACAACTGAACCTCCCGTCGCGAGATGACCAGCGAAAGTTGCCTTGCCCACCTGACTGTTTTTCATCCACCTTACGATGAACCGATCGCTCCCTCCCGTTCCTCCGACCGAAAGTATAGAAATAAAAACACATACATCAGGCAGGACACCAAGTGCCAGAGAGCATGGCCCTGGAAGATCGAATCCGGACCGGTGAATTCATTGGCAATGTCTAACTCACGGATCTTCGAACCCAAGCCAATGGCGAACACTCCTGCCACAAACCAACGGAGTTGCAGGAATTTCCCGGGTTGAATCAGGCTCACGACAGCGAAGAGAAAAAGGGTTCCGCTGAGATAGGTTGAGATCTCGGAAAAGGAGTATTCCCATTTGTAGTAGGTAAAGTAAATCGAGCCAAACACCATCCACCCGCCAAGAACCGGCCAACTCGGGAAAATCCGCCGGGTTGTCGGTAACCGCATTCTCGGCAGCCAACTCCCGATCGCGAGGGCGACCAGACAGATCAGCGTGGCATACATCCCTCCTACGTCGCATTGTTGCCCACATCGGGTCAGCGAAGCATGAAAAAACCCACTTCCCAGACCCAAGTAAATTCCTGCCAGACCAAAAAGAAGAGTCTGCACCGGAACAAAAGTCAGGTAACCCCGCTCAAGAGGCAGCCTCTGTTTCCAATCATGGATCGCCAAGGCAATCGCATAGCAACCAAAACAGATATAGACGAGATTGGACCAAGTATTCATCCGCGTCCGGAAAATGCTGTCGGGATAGATGCGCTCTCCGTATTTGGGATGGAGGAATTCACTTGCCGGCACCCAGTCGGCCCATACCGGGACGTCTTTGAACGCCATAAAAACGAGGATAGACAGCAAGAGAACCAGTCCCGTGCCCCCCAAGCCAATCCAGTGAACCCATCGGGGAAGGTGGTCCAGTTTCAATCGCTCCACCATGCCGAGTTGGAGGCGCTTGTCGATGGGTTCAAGCAGCTTGGGCATTGCGGTATTGAATTTTGTTAGATTCCTGAAATCGGCTTGGCCTGTTCATCATAGCGGCCCGGAACGAATCCATCGGGTGTTTGGTTCGCTAGAAAGAATTGTGGAAGGTGATGATGTCGGAGTGGTGGAAGGCGATGTCATTCAATCGTTTGTTGTTATTCCAAGTGCCGACCGTGAACGGCTGGGTGGGATTAGGACGTCGGGCTGCTTTCCGTATTGCGGGTTCTTCAATGCCTCTTCGCTGCCGAACGCGCAGTCATCGAAGAGCGCGAACATGACCCGGAGGCCGTGGCGGTCGCAGACTTCGAGGAACTCGTCGAGGTGCTTCTTGAAGGCGGCGGGATCTTCGTTCACGGGCGAGATTCATGGATTGATAGTAATTCATTGTCACGACCTGGGCCGTCAAGGCATACTGGCCCGCCCTCGGGAAGTTGATCGCGTGCTCGACGCATGATTGCAGTTTACGCGCCCAACCGGTTGGATCCTGTTTCGGGCTGTTCGCGTGGTAGTCCTTGGCATAAGGGTCGGAATTCTTTTGTAAGAGCCCAACTCAACCTCCCGCCGCGAGATGACCAGCGAAAGTCGCCTTGACCGCCTGGCTGTTTTTCATCCACCTTGCGGCCATGCCAAAGCGGAAGTTTCCCAAACTTATTGATCAGGTCGCAGCGCATTTGCGGGCGGAACTGAGTCGGGGCCGTTGGATCGCCGAAATGCCGGGGCGCCACGAGGTGGCGACAGAACTCGGGGTCAGCGCCCAGACGGCGCAGGCTGCCCTCGTGCTACTCGAGCGGGAAGGGTTGCTGGCGTCACAGGGGGCAGGGCGACCGAGGCGGATTGAACTGCAAAAGGTCGGGGCGTCCGAGCGGCCTTTGCTGCGGGTGGCAATCTTGGTGGCCGAGGCGGCTGACCGGCAGACGGACTACATGGTCGATCTCAAGCACCAGTTGATCGGGGCGGGGCATGCGGCTTTTTTCACGCCGTGGCTCATCCCCGACTACGGGATGAACGTGCGGTCGTTCGCCTATCGTTTCCGGCACACCGAGGCGGATGCCTGGATCGTGGCCGCCGGGGCTCGCCCGCTGCTGGAATGGTTTATCGAACAGAAGGTGCCGGTATTCGCGATTTTCGGTCGCCTGACCGGATTGCCGCTGGCAGGGGCGATCTCCGACAAAGGGCCGGCCATTGCCACGGCCACGCGGCGGCTGATCAAGCTTGGCCACCGGCGTATCGTCTTCCTGACGCGGCGGGCTCTTCGTATTCCGCAGCAAGCGCCGATTGTGCGGGTCTTCCTCGACGAGCTCGAGGCGCACGGGATTTCCACCGGCGCCTACAACCTGCCTGACTGGGAGGAGGATCTGGACGGCTTTCACCGTCTCCTCAACAGCTTGTTCCAGCACACGGCACCGACCGCGGTGATCGTGGATGAGTCGATCTTCCTCGTGGCGACGATGCTGTTTCTCCAGAGCCGCCGCCTGCAGGTACCGGACGACGTATCATTGATTTGCACCGACGGCGACCCGCACTTTACGTGGTGCCGTCCTTCGGTCGCCCACATCCACTGGGAGACCGCCCCGGTGGTGCGGCGGGCGATGCGCTGGGCGGACAACTTGGCCCGCGGCAAGAAGGACACCCGTCAGAAGGTGGTCAACGCCGAGTTCTTCGAGGGCGGGACGATCGGGCCGGTGCCGTCGGCACGCTCATGACATGCCCATCATAGTGAGTCTGGCTGCCAGCGGGAGCGATTCGTGCACTTGAGCACGTTTCTCAGGATCGGTATTTGATAATCGCCTCCACCTTGCTGCGGACATGCAGTTTGATGCAGATCCGCTTCACATAGGTGCGAACCGTTTCGAGCGTGATGTCCAACTGGTCGGCCACTTCCTTGTAGATGAAGCCGGATGCGAGTAAGCCGAGCACCTCGCGCTCCCTCATTGTTAGAGTTTCATTTTCATCCTCGATGCGTTTGTCTTGTCTAAAATATTGGGCCACTTTCCGGGCAATGTGGCTGGAAAATGGTGCACCGCCCGAGAATACATCGCGGATGGCATCATAAATGTCGTCCGGGCTGCTGGTTTTGAGCAAGTAGCCGCTGGCCCCCTCTTTAAGGGCGCGGAAGATGTTATCTTCTTCCTCGTAGGCGGTGAGCATCACGATTTCAAGACTCGGCAATTTCTTCTTGAGGTCGTGAATGATTTCAATCCCCGACTTGCCGGGCAAACGGATATCCATCAGGACCACATCCGGTGTGTAGGCAGGTATTTTTTCCAACGCTTCTTCTGCAGATGACAAGGCGCCGAGGCATTCGATATCCAAAGGCTTTTGAAGAATCTTGATGAGTTCACTCCTTAATCGATCGTCGTCTTCAACGATCACAACAGTCTTCTTTCGAGGGATCATGATTTTCTGATGGCTGTTCGGTTGTTATTTCAACGGTGCAATCAATAGCACCCGCACGCCACATGGCTCCACTCCCTCGATGAGACAGGTCCCGCCGATGGAGTCCATGCGCTGCTGGATGCTTGCCAAGCCGGTTCCATCTTTGCGTCTTTCATCTTGGAGTCCCACGCCGTCATCGGCCACTGAAATTTTCAGCGTGGAATTCTCCTTCCAGATCCTCAATTGGATTTCCGTGCAGTTGGAGTGTTTCAGGGCGTTGTTGATGGATTCCTTGACGGAAAGGCTGAAGTTATGACGGAAATCGTGGCTGATTTTCCGGTCCTCGGTCACTTGCATTGCGTCTATCCGGCAGCGGATCTTGGCCAGTCGGCAAAGCTCGCTCACCAAACGGCATAGAAAATCCACCAAAGACTCCAAGTTGTTGTTGTTGGAATTCAGCATCCAGACGGTTTCTGAAAGTGCACCGACCAGCTCTGCCGAAAGTTCGGTAATCTGGTTGAACGACGCCCGCGCATTCTCGTCCTCGACATCGGCCTGGGCGTGCGCGCCGATCAGGGAGATGTGGGATAGCCGGGTCCCAAGGTCATCATGAAGATCCCTCGCGATCCGGAGTCGCTCATCCGCGATGAGCTGGGCGTGGCGGAGATGGCGTTTGATGTTACGGCGGATCACGGAGCGCCCCCACAGACCGCCGCAGAGCGCGATGAAACTCAGGCCGCCTAGCCAGAACCACCACTTTCCCCAGATTGGTCCCGAGACCACGACCTGGATCCGGTTGATCTTACCCAAAGGCACTCCCATCACTGACAAATCCTCCACGAGAAATTGATACTTTCCGGCAGGCAGGCCTGCGTAATCCAGATTCTTACCTCCGGCCAGACCGATCGAGTGGGCTTCCTCCCACTCCACCTCCAAGCGTTCTCCCGGAATCACTTGAATCATCTTATTGGCAACCGTCACGAGGTCCGCATGTCCTTGGACATCATCATCCTCGATGTATAAGACTGATGACTCTCTGGAGTCTTTTTCCCAATGCAGGAATTTTGCCATACTTGGATGACTTCCCGACTTGGACCAAATTTGCTCTTTCGATCCGGGCAGCCTGCTGTCCACGAGAAACTGGCGGGCCGTCGCGCCATTTTCCGGTACCGAAGTGATTGATATATTTCTCGCCGCGATGACTCCCACGGCCGAGACCGGGCCGGATGATGAGAGGGCCAATCCGACATAATCGGCTTTAGGCGGAATCACGATCCTCTCCTGCCGGGTGGTGAATCCGGAGGTATTGACCGACCCCGTCCAGCCCTCGCTGATACCGACAGATGGGAAAGTCAATTGTTGGATCTGATTGCCGCTGCCATCGATGAAACGCACCATGAAATTCATGGTATCCGTCTTTTCCTGCCACCCCTCATCCACCCCCTCGAGCTTATAACGAAACCGGAGACCCTGGGGCTTCACGGCGAACCGGATGCTCGAGATATTGAGTGGCACTTTGACCTCCGAATCCTTGACCGTTTGCTTCGCCTCTTTGGCAAATACTTCAATGGACGTCGGATTGGCTGGCGCCACGCCGACCCAAGACAGCGACGACAGCAAGAGAAAGAGCGGGAGTCGTTTCATTGAGAGCAATGGACAGGTAGGTTGCGAATACCGACTGCATGCCACGTTTAGGAAGTCCATCACTCGCAGACAAGGACCGAGTGGATCCGGATGTGCCCACACTCGCGATTCCCCCGGACGCTTCCATTACGACGACATTGGAGACGAAGACCGTGGCCATCGAGTTCTCCAGCAAAAATCCCGCGCTTTCGAACCCCCTGCCGGTCGTCCGCTACAAGCCGGAGACGGATGGCATGGATGATGTCGATGCGAGCATGACAATTTTCTCCAAGCCCAACCACTTGGGGCTTGTGTCTGCAAAGAAAAGACGGACAATTGCTCACAAACTTTTACTTTGTAATGTCAAAAACCCTCATTGATTCGAGCAAGCTTTCCGCTGGCATGCTGAAGGCCGGTCACCGCGTAAAGCCTGGTTTCGCGCTTGTCGTCACGCTTTCGCTGATGATTCTGCTGACCGTTATTGCCGTCGGCCTGCTGACACTCTCGTCCATCAGTCTTCGTTCGATTTCGGGCGCGTCGGCGCAGCGACAAGCGCAGAGCAACGCGCGGATGGCGCTGATGCTGGCCATCGGCCAGTTGCAGCGCGAGATGGGGCCTGATTCAAGGATTTCCGCCCCCTTCGACGCGGGCAGCCCGACGGGAGCAAAGCCGCGGTGGACCGCCGTTTACGATGCCTGGAAGACCGATCCCGCGAGCAGTGCCGCCGCCTTGACCCCACAATCCCGAGTGCCAAAATTCCGCTCATGGCTCGTCTCTGGGGCGGACGGAACCAGTGTCACCTCCAGTGACTTAGTTCCGTTAGTCGGGCCCGGAAGCCTAGGCACAAATCCAGCCGCTGGCGATCTCGTCTCGGCCCCTTTGGTTGAGCTATCGGATCCCGGGCGAAAAGGTAAAATCGCGTGGTGGATCTCTGACGAATCCGCCAAAGCAAAAATCAATGCCGGCGCCGCCACCGACAATTTCGCAGCAGCGTCCAATCCATTTTCAGATGCCCAATCGCCACCGCGCATCGGTCACCAAGCCATTTCTGAGCTGAGTGCATTTGACTGGAAAAACGGGCAACGCGCTATCGCGGTGACTAACAACTCCGTCAATCTTGCCGCAGGTCTTAGCGGTCCCGGCATCGGTAGCCTGAACCACAACACGACCGTCCACTCTGCCGGTGTCCTCAGCGATGTCCGCGAAGGTCGCCTCAAGCGAGATCTTTCTAACTTACTCACCCGTCCAATCAGCGAGGTGGAAGATAAGCCGCTCTATCTAGCAGACGGACGGATGAATCGATTCATCATCGGTGCGGACGGTCGCGTCTCGAATGGACCAGGGATACCAAGCGATCCGAAGACTGTTCGGAGAACATCCAGCGAGTGGGGGATCAATCTGGAAGAGCTTTTTCTTTTTCACAATCTTCATCGGGAACTTCTATGGTCGGGAAGTCAGCCGAAACTGGTTTCAAAGAACACCCGCGAGGCGGCCGTGGACGACCGGTTTTTCCTTTACCGACAGCCGACGATCGAGGCGGCGCAGTTCATTCTCTCGCTCCGGGCGGTGGCAGATCCGGCCAACGCTGGCAAATATAAGATGCAGATGATGCTCGATGGAATGGTTTCCGTTTCCAATCCCAATGATGTGATCTTCGAATACGCGCCTGGATTGCAACTGCCGTTGCAACTCTTGAGAGTCCCTTACCGCTTGAAATGGAATATCACGAGGGCAGGTGCGGTCGTCAACAACACCCAACCCCCACAGGCGGGTAATCTCGAATACTTTAGAGGCTATGTAGGAGGTGGGCCTGCATCGGCAAATGCCACCGGGTTTTCGCTGCAACCGGGTGAGGCGGGGGTGTTCGGATCAACCACTGGCACGGGAGCTCTCCTCAGCCTGCAGCGGGGGTTTCTGCCGAGCGGCGGCGTCCAGATGGATGAGGCGAGTTACCCTCTCCAAGCAGCGAACCTTCAGCTAACCGATCAGATCGACTTTCAAATGGATCGGACCAATGGCACGGTGACGAACAACAAATACACACCCGAGTTCGGGGCGAACGTCTGGAGCTACTGCAATTTCTGGATAGGTCCACGCGCGGATACGGGAGTCCAAGGCTGGCATCTAGGCGCGATCGTTCCGTATAATGGTGCCCCGGATAATGCCTTTGTGAATGAAAGATTGCCTTTGATCATCAGGCCC
>JBBQDJ010000133.1:0-8944 GCA_038319595.1 Verrucomicrobiales bacterium | reverse complement strand
GACGAGATCGTCCTCGTTGCTAATCAGACGGCGGATTTGCTTCGCGAACACTTCGTGGTCCTCGAGAATCCAGACGCAGGTGGTGGTGGTGGGTGCGGCGATCATGCTAGGGTGGGGTGTGCAGTGAGATGAGAGCGTTTGACAAGAAGACGGATCAGGGTGCCGTTCTCCTTGGAGGAAGTGATGTGAAGGAGCCCTTCAAGGACCCGCGCCCGGTCTTCGAGTTTGCGGACACTGGCTGGATTGAGATCTTCGTTGAGCGGCAGCCCGACTCCGTTGTCCAGAATCTCAAGTGCCAGCTTGTCATCCTCATCCCAAAGCCGGATGGAAACCTGGTTGGCCTGCGAGTGCTTGAGGACGTTGTGAATGGCTTCCTTGTAGAACAGGAAAAGATGCCGTTTCGCATCGAGCGAGAGCTTGGCGGCAGTTTTGTTAGAATCGCACTCCACCGTATAGTGGATTTCCCGGAGCAGGCGGCCTGCGGTTTCACGCATGCGCTGGACAAGATCACCGATGGAGTCTTGGCGACGCTCCAGCAGCCAGACGATGTCGCGCATGGCCAGCGAACTTTCGCGGGCGATGGATTCCACCTCGCCAAGGTCTTCAGCCACCTCTTCAGGACCGTGGAGCCTCACCAGATCCTTGCGAGCCGTGCGGGCGATGAGGGAAATACTGCCAAGGTTGCTGCCGATATCGTCGTGAAGATCCGAGGCGATTCTTTTGCGAAGCTGGTCGAGTTGGTCGCGGGACGTTAGACGCCGACGCTCGACGATGAATACCGGAATCAGGAAAGTCAGCCCGAGAACCACCGCTGAACCCCAAGCGGCGTTGAGTTCGCTTTCAGAGGCTTGCTGGCGGTGGAACGGCTTGAGGGTGGAAAGTTCTTTTTCCACTCGGCTTCGCTCCGCAAGTTGATCCATCCACACCGACACCGGAATGATCTGTTTTTCCGTGGCATAGCCATCGGTAAGGGTGGCGACGGTGGTTTGCTGATCACCACGGGCTCGCGTCACGGGCATTCCAGCGACGAGATTCTTCCCTTGTGACCAAACTTCGATTTCCGAGAGCGCGTGAACCTTGAACTCTCCCATCGAACAAGGGCGTTTTCCAGTGATCCGCACGGCGGATGCGGCGCGGCCCCCCATCGGGATGACCATCGGCGTCATGCTGCTGGAGCCGGCCAGCGGATTGGTCCAAGTGGTTTCGTATGGCTCGACCCCGCCTTGATCATTGAGCAGTTGAATGGTCACCGAGTCAGAGAACACCGATGATTCAAACGACTTATCGAGCTGATAGGGGAAGAGAATCACTTGGTCGAGCGGGGCGGAACGGCCGAGATCCACGGTCCAGGAAACTTCTTCAGTGAGGCTGGAAACCGCCACGGAATCGCCGATTTCGCCGCGCGAGCTGCCGCCGTTTTGCCAGATCCCCAAGGGGGTCCGGCCGTCTGTGAGCGCCTGGGGATACCAGATGCCCGGAGCATTGAGATCTCCGCTGGTGCTGACCGTCGCGCCGAAGGAAACCGGCTGGCGGTTGGAAATCACCGCGATCTCGGAAAGTCCGAAAAGGTCGATCATTCCTTTATTATGGCCCTCTTGGACCGTGAGGCGGATGAACCGGGCCCTGTCCCGCGCATGGAATTGGACCGGATTGCCATCGGAGAATCCGGGACTTGGAGAATTGGATTTGAAAAGGATGGTCTTGGCGGAAAAATCCTTCTGATCGGAGAGTTCGATGGTGAAGCGCTTGGGGAAAATGCCTGGATCTTCTAAAAACTCCCGTTGGGAGGGAATTAAGTAGATCGTTTCAATCGGGTATTCCGCGCCGAGATCCAAAGTGATGGACGGGTCGGGAGCACCCTTTTTCGCCCGATAGCCGCGATAGCCCAACCCCACCTTCATCGCGTGCTCGCGGTGTTGGGCGAGAACATTGATCCGACTGTCAAGCCATGTCACACGATCCTCAGTTTGAACAAGTTGTGGATCAAAAGCGCGGGCGATTCGAGCGATTGGATTGGAAATTTGGGCCGGTGATGCGGCCTCCAGCCGGGCGGTGGAATGGCACGCCAAAACCAGCAGCGCGATGCTGGAGAGTGGACGATAATGTCTGCGGGAGGGCATAATCCTTTGAAGCAATACGCCCACGATGCTGATAGTTTTTTAAAAATAATCAACCTTTTTTAATTAAAAACTTATGACGGATAAAAAGGTCGCTTCATAGTCAGGGTTACCAGCCACCCGGGCATCGAAAAGGGCGAACTTCCGGCCTCGCTGGGACCGTGAAGTTCGGAATTACGCGAGAAATTGCTTCACCGCTTCCCGCTTGAGCCGGAGCTCCCGCCATTCGTTCACCAAGCGGCTGGCCTCGATCACGCCGCAGCCGGCAGGCAGCAGGCATTGGCGGTCCTTCCACCACACGCCGCGGATCGCCACGATGCAATCAAATCGGGATCCATCGAGCAGGCCGAATGGGGCGCCAAATTCCTTAGGGCAACCGAGCCGTTCGCGCCATTCGAAGAGCATTGACAGAGTCTCCGAGGTGCGGGGAAGGGGACCCAGGGCGGGCGTCGGGTGCAGTTTTCGGATCAATTCATCCGGGGACCGCGGGGTCGCAAGGTCCAGACCGATGTGAGAGAGAAAGTGCACGATGGAGCCGAGATTGAGGATTTCGCGGGGACTTCGCTGGATGGCGCCGAGGTCGAGAAGTTTGGAAACCAAGGTCTGGGCGACGTATTCGTGCTCGCGGATTTCCTTCTCATCGACCGCGAATACCGAGCGATCATCACTGCGGGCCGTGCCAGCCAGAGCCATGGTTTCGAGCCGGTTTCCATCCATGCTGAGCAACAGCTCGGGGGTGGCTCCCGCGAAGCCCTGATGACCGTCAATCCATCCGTAGGCATGGAGCGGGAGGGTCTGGCGGACCATCGCCGCCATGAGTGAGTGCGCGGGGTTTCCGGAAGTCGTGCCGGTTTCGGTCACCACGGGCACGGATTTCTCAAAAATCCCGCTGTGGATGGACGACATGACCTCCTGAAAGACCACTGAAAATGGCGCCGCATCCAGTGGGTTCCACTGACACAGCGGAGCGGGTTGGTTGCCGAAGCGGGAACTCCACTCGCGGATGCTGGTCCGTTCGACCCTTTGCGGCGTCTTCCAGGGCTTTGTGTTCCGCAAAGCGAAGTCTTGGACGTAGAATGAAACTCCGCCTTCGGGAGGAGTGTCGGATTCCTCGAATGGTCCGTGGCCAATGATCAGGCTGCCATCGCGCTTTGCCAGCCATGCCATTGATTCGTCGTGAGGGTCCATTCGTGCTGGCAGAAACTGAGCGAGGAGTGCCCCTGTCGCAAGGAGGATTCACGACTCAAAAAGCATCTTTCACGTGATTGACACGGGGCTTTTTTCCTTCCTCCAGATAGACTTCAATCACGTCGAAACGCCACGGCAGATCTCGTGTTCCCAAGCTCTTGAGCCAGGCATTCGCCCCGCGCTCGATCAACTGCTGTTTCTCCCGATTGACGGCATCGAGCCCACGGATCTTGCTGCCCTCGCGGCGGGTTTTGACTTCGACAAACATCAGTAGTTTGCCGTCCCGGGCGACGATGTCCACTTCTCCGCGCCTCGGGCCACGGTAGTTTTTTGCCAGAATCTTGCAGCCTTTGGAGCGCAACCAGGCGCGTGCGATTTGTTCGCCACGGTCGCCCGTCCATTTCCGGTCGCGTAGTTGACCGTCAGGGCCCGTCAAGCGGCAGGGTGAGTTGAGCGACCGGCTGAAACGACCGGCGATGGTGGCAACAAGGGCCATGAATCCGAAGCGCTTCAAGGTGACCTTTCGTGCCATATCCCTGATGCTTCGCAAAGCCGAATTGGGGGAAATCCCTATCCATCACTAACATCAGGCGGTCGCGCGTGACTTTTGCGATGATGCTGGCCGCCGCGATCGAGAGCGAAAGCCCGTCGCCCTTGACGATTCCATCATGGGGGAAAGGGAAATCCCTCACCGGCAGTCCGTCAATCAGGCAGTGGTCCGGCAAGGTGGACAATCCCTCCACGGCGCGGCGCATCGCCAAGTGGGTCGCCTTGAGAATGTTGATCCGATCGATTTCCTCACAGCTGGCCGTTGCGACCGCCCACAGAACCGCCGGATTTGAAACCAACGCGTCGAAAAGCTGCTCCCGTTTTCGTGCCGTGAGCTTCTTCGAATCATCGAGACCCGGGCAGACAAATGTCTCCGGCAGAATCACCGCTGCCGCGGCGACCGGTCCGGCCAGAGGCCCCCGGCCCGCCTCGTCGATACCCGCAATTTTAAAAAAACCACGGGATCGAAGGGCGGTTTCGAGGGATAAGTCCGGCATGAGCTTCCTCAGAAGCTATTGAAGCGATTCCGGGTCGTCATCTGAAATTCCGACACCGTGGCGAAAATCTGGGTCGAAAAAACGGTTCCATCGCTATCAACGACAGCTCCGACACCCGTTTGGCTCCAGTCCTGTCTCATGTTATATTCATGATCCTTGGATTCGGACCACAGTTTCACCAAGATGGTGGAAGCACTTGTTCCGGGATAGTTCGCGGCGGCCACGTTCTCGCTGACATTCTGCATTTGATAGCGTTCCCGAGCGACGAGCGCGCGGCCTTCGAAACCGACATGGCTCACGTTCTTGCCGTAAAGGCCGAACTGACCGCGATGGCTGCGCAGGTATTCACAATGCTCTAGGGCAAGACGGTCGAGTCCAGCGTGGCGTTGAAGTTCCGACGCGCCGTGGCTGCGGCGGTAGGCATTGACTTCCTGGAAAACCCGCCCGGAGAGCGAGGAATCAGGACGGAGAGTTGCCGAGACAGGCAACTTGGTGGTTACCGGTTGCGGTGCACAGGATGCCAAGGCACCAGTGCAAGCGACCACGATCACTTTCAGGGATGTTATTGTTTTCATGCGGGGACAGCACTGCCGCATTCAATGTCAAATTATTCCTTAATAGTAAAGATTATTTAGAAATACACGCGATCGCGTAATGCGGATCTCTAAAGTTTTTAAAATTTGACGGAGTGTTTCAAATTGCACTTCACAGCCAAGGCAGAACCCGGGTTGGGCAAACTCCGGCAGGTTAAGCGGAGCGCATCGAGGCGGGTGAATGAAATGGTGCCGCCGCGTGGATCTCCAGCATATTGAATAATTCTAAAGAACCGCTGGATTTCTAGCAAAAGCTGTTTAGTCTACACGCACAGTCGAAAAAATTAAGCCTATGAAATCAAAAAAGAACCTGACCCGCTTCACCTATGAAACCGCTGCTTTTGAGGGCTGGAGGCTCTGCATCAGCAGGGCTGGCAGCACGTTTACTCGCTATTTTCCTGACAAGAAGTTAGGTGGCGAGAAAAAGTCCCTCGCAGCGGCTGAAGCCACACTCGCAGAAATCAAGACCATCCTCGAAGGCGCGAAACGCGTGGACGGCAAACTCAGTCCGACCACGACCCGCAAGGTCGAGAAATTGCTCAAGGACGCCGTTTGATTCCGGCGGCAAGTCGGGCAGAAATTGAGGACTATGGGCGCAGTTCATCGCTAGCCCTGTCTTTTTTGTTTGCCTGTTAGCCACACTCCGATTTCGTTTTGATCGGGGATTTCAACACTGCCGGTTATCACTTCGATGAAGTGATAACCGGGGTCATTTTTAGCTAGAGTGCGGCGCATAAAATTCAAATCTGTGGACAGAATAAGGAGGGTGGACACTTCTGTCCGCCTGGCCGACGCGATGAGCAAGAACCCGCGCGAAGCACTTCTCTTGCGCCAGCCATCGGACGCCAACAAGTTCCTGCGCCCATATCCGCCAAATTGAATTTTACGCGACACTGGTATCGTGTAAAACTCAAATTGGCAGACAGGCTAAGGAGGGCGGACATTTCTGTCCGCCTAGCCAATGCGATGAGCAAGAACCCGCGCGAAGCACTTCTCTTGCGCGATCCATTGGCAGCACGACAATAAGGTCGTGCCTCCATATCCGCCAAATTGAATTTTACGCGACACTGGTATCGTGTAAATTGCTAGATGGCGGTAGGCGGCCTACATATGGACTGCGTGGGACATGTCCCCGCTTTCCTCTGGCCGACATGTCGGCCAGAGCCAAAGCTCCGACGTGTCGGAGCAGTCCGAAAGGCAACCCGCGAATCAGAATTTTACACGCCACTAGTGTCGCGTAAATTGTTAGATGGCGGATAGGCCGCCTACATATGGACTGCGTGGGACATGTCCCCGCTTTCCTCTGGCCGACATGTCGGCCAGAGCCAAAGCTCCGACGTGTCGGAGCAGTCCGAAAGGCAACCCGCCAATCTGAATTTTACACGCCACTAGCCCCTTGAGTTCAACGCATAGTTCTGGGGGGCGAAAGAATCGTTCTCGGGCGCGGGGCCCCGCCGGGCGCGGGGGGGCCTGATGCGGATATCTGATATTTTAGAATTTCAGGTTCAGCCCGGTGTAAATGCCTGCTTGGGACATGTCATAGACAAATCCACCGTCCGAGTAGTCGGTGTAAAGGTAGCGGTATCCCAACTCGACAGAGACATTTTTGGTAAAGTTGTAGCCGACAGCGGCTTCAAGGCTCCAAGTGATGTCTGAGCTAACGCCGAATCCACCGATGTCCGCGTTCCCGGCGAGGAACCACTTGTCGTTGAAGTTGTATTGCCCGCGGAAACCGACGATGGGGTCCACCCATTGCTTGTTGGCGGATGCGCTGGTCGGCAGGCTGCTGGAGACCTGCGTATCCAGGGCACTGGCAAGTTGCTTGTTGGCCTTGTCGACCTTCTTTTGAGCCTTGTCCACGGCGCTTTGCTGCGAGGAGTCCACGGTGGCGCGGAGTTGCGCGACTTTCAGCGCGGCGGTGGCCTTAGCTAAGGCGGAAGCTTCTGATTTGATGGCTCTCGAAACGCGATTCAAAATGAGGGTTTCCGCGTCGAGTCCGTTATTGCGGCGGATTTCCATCAGTTGGCGCTTGAGGTTTTCTTTCACGCGGGAGTTGGCCTCGTTCTCAATGGCGTTCTGGACTTCATCCTCAATGACGGCCCGTTCGGCATCTGCAGCGTTCTTGTATTCCTCGACGCGGGGTTCAACGATGGCCTCGGCCTGGTTGCCGACGGCATTGGTAAAGACGCCGCTGGCTTTACTGGTGAGAGCCGTGACACCTGCCGGATCGACCGATGCGTCGAGGTCCAGCCACACGCCGTTATAGCGGGCCCCCGCGAAAATATCAATAAAGCCCTTCGGCGTTTCATAGACCCGATAGGAAACCGCAGCCTGACCGATGAACTGTTTGAGGTCGATGCTGACACTCTTGTAAGCTGGCCCGATCGGATCGCCATTGGCGCCCAAATCCGCGTAAAATCCATCGGTGAGCAATCCCCACTTGCCATTGCGGGCTTCGAACCGAAGCGCGGCGGCCATCTTCATGTTATCGAGAATGTCGTTGAAGAACGGCGCGTCCACGTCAGTGGTGATGCCGCCAGCACCGCTGGTGCCGTCGAGGCCGGTGAGCCAGCCGTAGGGCGTCAGGCGGAATTCCCATGGGGAAACGGGTGCGGGCGTGAGCTCGGGAATCACTTCCTTCGAGTCGGGTCCGGCGGTGGCAATGAGTGGAGCGATCACGAATGTGACTGCGGCCAAGCAGGCGCGACGAGGGATGGGATTTGTTTTCATGATATTGATCGGATTTTCTGATGGCAGGCTTGGTCGGTTTCTCAATGGTTCAGGGATTTGTCGGGCCAGACCTTCTCGGCGCCGACGGACGCTGACAGGGCGATGCCGCTGCGAGTCATGTGATAGACGATGGGATCCAAGGTTGGATTGATGGCCAAGCCTGCACCCACGCCAGAGCGATCGACGGCAGCCGCCGCCTGGGCATCGGCTTCTGCGGACCAGCCGCTGGTGATGAACTTGTTATAAGTGGAGGACTTGCGGAAGATGATGACGGTGCGGCTGTTCACAATGCCCGCGCCGAAGCCGGCGCTGAGTCCTGCCATGCGCATGTAGGTTTCCTTGCCGCTGCTTTTGTTCACTGCAAGGCCGTAGCCGTTAGCGGTGCCGGCGGTGAGGATCTTGGTGTCGATTTGGTTGAAGACGGCATAACCGGCGGAGTTCGCGATGAGTTGGCGTGCTTCGGGTTTGGAGGAATAGAGTTCGCTGAGGGTCTGGCGGCTCATTGTGTGGACGTCGGCACGTTTTTCGCCACCGGTGTTTCCTGAAGGAGCCGCACAATTGGCGAGAACGGCTGAGATGGCGGCGAGGCCGAGGCATTTGATGGGGTTCATAATATCGGTTAGGTTGGTGTTTGGTTAGCGGAGATTGAGTTTGAGGATGCGGTTGACTTCATCGATGGCCTCAGGGTTTTGATGGGCGCTGTGGCCGGACGGGACGATCTTCTCTGACTGTGCGCCGTCCATGTGGTAACTCCAGTAAGGCACGACGCCATCCGACATGACGGGTTTCGTTTGGTCCTTGTTGCCGCCCTTGCCGCGATCTCCACCGATGACGTGATAGGGGATTCCGGGAGCGAGCGGCATGGTGTTGATGGCCTTCACAAATCGGTTGGTTGGAGAAAGGGTGTCCACGCTGTTGGGAATGCCTTTGATCTGGAGATCCCCGGGTTGGTAGGTGATCAGCTGGGTCACTTCCGAACCCGCTTTGAGCAGGGTGGTAGGCGCATTGACGAGCTTTGAACCGAGGCGGCCCATCCAGTTGTCCGCCAGATCGCTGCCTTTCAATGGCGCGGAAATGAAAATCACCCGGCCGATCTCGGGGCGTTCTTTGAAAATGAGCGCATCCCCGATGAGTTTCCTGTTCTCCGCGGAAAGGGTCACCTCGTCCGGCTTCTTGTTGAAAATCTTCGTCCACAGCTTGTCTCCTTGCGTATTGGTGATGAGCAAGCGGCTGATGCAGCCACCCATGCTGTGGCCGATGACGACCATCG
>JBBQDJ010000132.1:0-9006 GCA_038319595.1 Verrucomicrobiales bacterium | reverse complement strand
GGCTGTCGCATGAAACACGTCCTTTTCATCTGCTCGCAGAACAAGCTCCGCAGCCCGACGGCCGAAGCGGTCTTCGCGGAGACTCCCGGCATTGACGTCGATTCTGCGGGATTGAACAACGACGCCGTTGTCCCGCTCACTCCCGAGCAGGTGCGGTGGGCGGATCTCATTTTCGTGATGGAGAAAACCCATCAGGAAAAATTGAAACGGAAATTCAAACGCCACCTGAACGGCCAACGGGTAATCGTTTTGGGCATCCCGGACAATTACGCTTACATGGACCCGGCTCTGGTGACACTGCTCAAGGTGAAGATCGCGCCCTACCTGTGATTCGCAGTGGACCCGCGGCGTCCTGCCGTTGAAACTCCGCGCATGACGAAGGGCTCGGGTTGGATGCGGATCGCTGCAGCGATCGTGAGCGGCTTGCTGATAGCTGGGGCCTTTCCGCCGGTGGATGTCACAGGGTTGGTGTGGGTGGGAATGCTGCCGTTGCTGTGGGCACTGTGGTCGGTGGAGGGAGAACGACCGGGCTGGAAAGGGTTCGGCATCGGCTATCTTGCGGGTTTGGTCGCCTGTTTGATCCAATTCAACTGGGTGGCTTCCGTTTCATGGCTCGGGGCGATCCTGTTGCCGGCGTATTTAGCGACGTATTGGGGGCTGTTCGGGATTTTCGCTGCGAAAATCGGTAACCCATGGAAGTCCGGAAGACCGTCGCATATCCTCACCATTGCGCTCAGCCACGGCGCGGTCTGGGCCGGTTGCGAACTCCTGCGCGGCTGGGTCATCACCGGCATCAGTTGGAACGTACTGGGCACTGCGTTGCATGACATGGAGCGGCTCTCACAGGCGGCGGACCTGTTCGGCGTCGTTGGCTTGTCGCTGGTATTGGTATTTTGCCAAGCTGCGGTGGTGCAGGCCGCAGTGCTGAGGAAATGGCAAACCGTCTCGGTTGTCGTCGCAGTCATCGGAATGATGTCGATCTATGGCGGAATCCGGATCCGCATGGAAAACGCCGCCCCGTCCATCCGCCTCAAGACCTTGCTCGTCCAGCTCAACATCCCGCAGGACGCCTCACAGATGCTTTGGACCGACCTCGAAACCCACCAAGGCTACGAGGACGAAACCCTCAAAGCCCTGGATGCCTTGAAATCCCCTGACGGGAAAATTTCACCGTTGTGGCCCGACTGGGTGATGTGGCCGGAATGCGCCCTAACAGGCCGCATCCTCCGCACTGACGACGGCGACTGGGGCACTTGGCAGATCAACACCGACACCATCGCCCAGGTCCGCACCGCCGGGCCGTTTTCCCTGATCTACGGCGTCAACGAACAGGAAGCCGAGAAAAACGGCCCCGAACTCGTGATGAAGGAAAACGCCCGCGCCTATAACTCCCTCGCCGTCCAATCCCCCACCGACGAACTTCAGACCTATCGGAAACGCCACCTCGTCATCTTCGGTGAAATGATTCCCTTCGTGGACAGCATTCCGCTGCTGCGGAAAATTTACGAACAACAATCCGGTGCCGAATACCACGGTGCTTTCACGCCCGGTGACTCGTTAGAACCGCTCAGCATCCCTGTCGGGAAAACCGCGGTTGGCGCGATTCCCACCGTTTGTTTCGAGGACTCCGTGCCCCGGCTCACGCGTAAATTTGTCCGCCCCGGCCCGCAGGTCATCGTGAACGTCACCAACGACGGCTGGTTCAAGGAATCCGCCGCAGCAGACCAGCACTTCCAATATGCTCGTTTTCGCGCCATCGAACTGCGCCGGCCCATGTTGCGCTGCGCCAACACTGGCGTCAGCGCCGCGATCAGCACCACCGGCTCTACCGAGCCTCCCGGCAGCGGGCCGCCGCAGATCCTGACCGATGCCAAAGGCAGCCATTTCACCCGTGGCTCGCTTCTCACCGAGTTGAATGTCCCGCTCAACCCCAGCTTCTCACTTTATGCCATCATCGGTGATTGGGGGCTGATCCTCATCGCCCTCATCGGCCTTCTTCTCCCTAGCCGTCTATCAAAAACCTAACATTTTATAATGAAACCTCCCGTTTCCCCGAAGCCGCTCCCGGCCAAGCAACGCGACGAGCTCTTCGCCGTTCTTAAAGCCCGTTTCGAGAAATATCCGCAACGTCACCAGGGCCTCAAGTGGGCGAGTGTCGAGGCCAGGCTTGCCGCCCATCCGGCCAAACTACGGGTGCTGCTAGAAATGGAGGAATCCGACGGCGAACCGGACGTCATCGGTCACGATCCGAAGACTGGCGAACTCCACTTTGTCGATTGCTCGCCGGAAACTCCGAAAAGCCGCGTCAGCCTCTGTTATGACCGCGCGGGCTTCGACTCGCGTAAGGAACACAAGCCAGCTAACACCGCGATTGACCTCGCCACCACGTTAGGCATCGAGCTTCTCACGGAGGCCGAATACCTTCATCTCCAGACGCTCGGTGAGTTTGATAGAAAGACTTCCAGTTGGGTCAAAACGCCGCAGGAAGTCCGCAAACTCGGCGGTGCTCTGTATTGCGAACGCCGCTACGACCGCATCTTCACCGGCCACAACGGCGCGCAATCCTACTATAATTCCCGCGGCTTCCGTGGGTCTATCAGGGTTTGACGGGGCGAAACCGAAGAGAATGGACGAGACTTCCATGCCCCTTATTTATAGCGCGTCGCGCTGCGGGGGAGCCGTCACCGGTACGTTTGAAATCGGTATCAATCGTCACGACCGAGAAACTCGAGCAGGGCGGTGGCAGATTTTTCGGAGATGCCCGGGAGCTGGGAAATTTCTCCAGCGGTCGCTTTTTTGATGCGGGCGACGCTGCCGAATTTTTCCAACAGCAGGCGTTTTTTGTTAGGTGAGATGCCGGGGCAGTCGTCGAGCAGGCTTTCCTTCATGCGGCGGCGGTAGAGCAGGGCGTTGTAGCCGTTGGCGAAGCGGTGGGCTTCGTCGCGGATGCGTTGGAGCAGTTTTAGAGCACCCCGGTCGTGCGGGATGCGGATGGATTGCTCGCGGCCGGGGACGAAGACTTCTTCGTGCTGCTTGGCCAGGCCGACGACGGGAAGGTCGTGCAGGCCGAGGGCTTTCAATTCCCTAACAGCCATGCCGAGCTGGCCTTTGCCGCCGTCCACGATGACGAGGTCCGGCAGCACGATCTTCGCACGGCCTTCGCGGGCGAGGCGGCGTTGGGCATCGACGAGATTTTCCTGGGAGAACTCCGCGTCAGGATTCGCAGCGGCGTTTTCCAACAGAATCCGCGAGTAGCGGCGGCGGATGACCTCGGCCATGGAGGCGAAGTCGTCCTGGCCCTCGACCGTCTTGATCCGGTAGCGGCGGTAGTTCTGGTTGTCCGGCTTGCCATCGGTGAAGCGGACCATGGAAGCGACGATGTGGTTAGACGAGACGTTGGAAATATCGAAGCACTCCATCACGCGCGGCGGTCCTGTTAGGTGGAGTTCCTCACCGAGCTCGGCGAGGTCTTCGGTGGGTTTCACGGTGGTCTGGACGCCGCGGCCGCGGGCGAACTGGCGGGTGGGGCTGAGGGTTTTTTCGAGGTTCTGGAGGATATCGCGGAGAGAGGCGGCTTTTTCGAAATCGAGGTTCTCGGCGGCGGTGGTCATTTCGGCGCGGAGTTTATCGAAGGTCTCGCGCTTTCCCTTCCCTTCGAGAATGCGGCAGGCTTCTTCGATTTTCTCGAAATAGTCTTCGCGGGAAATGCGGCCGATACAGGGCGCGGAGCAGTTGCGGATGATGTCGGCGTTGCAGTGTTTGTAGTCGGCCTCGCCGGGGCTCACCGGGCGGCAGACGCGCAGGCCGAGGGAGCGGTTGAGCCATTCGAGCGTGCTGTGGAGGGCACTGGAGTGGGGAAAGGGGCCGAAGTAGCGTGAGCCGTCGTCCTTTTTCATCCGCGTCGTCTGGAAGCGCGGCCACGGATCGGCGAGGCGGATTTTCGCGAGCAGGAAGCGCTTGTCATCGCGAAAGGCGACGTTGTAGCGCGGGCGGTAGTCCTTGATGAGTTTTCCCTCTAGCAGGAGTGACTCCTCTTCGTTGCGGACGGTGTGGAACTCGAAATCGTGGATGGAATCAATGAGCGCGCGGGTTTTCACGTTCGAGCGCATTTTCTGCGATGGCATGAAATACGAGGAAACGCGGCGTTTCAGATCGAGCGCCTTGCCGACATAGATGATGGAGCCGAGACGGTCCTTCATCAGGTAAACCCCGGGTTTGTGGGGCACCTCGCGGAGCTTGGCTTTGAAATCCGGTTCGGACATGGGGAAATGCGCAGGCGCGATCATCGAAGGGCCGGAATCCCAAAGATCAACCGAAATTCCCGGCAGAGGGCCCGGATCGCCGATCCGGCAGGTGATTCTCATGGGAAATCAAGGATTTGTTCTCTGGATTAGGGACAACTGGCTTGACACACCCATTCTGCTGACGCTCTTTTGGTGGACCCTCTGTATGTTGCGAAAGATCCAACCTATTTCAGCGCTCTTCGCGTTCTCGCTTTTGGGACTCATCCCGGTGGTTCGCGTAAACGCCCAGGCGCCCCCTGCCAAGCCTGCCGTGCCTGGCACATTCGTCTCTCCGGCGGCTCTGAACCGGATGTTCAATGAGGCCGAGACCGCGTTTGGCGCGAAGCAGTACGATGCGGCGGTGACCAAGATCCAGGAACTGCTGGTCGTGCTCGGAACAAGGAAAGACGCGCCGCTGGAGTTGCTCTATTTTAACATCGGTCTCGGCTACCTGCTGGGCGATAAGCCGGCAGAGGCGGAAGCGGCATTCAGGGACTGTTTGAAACGTTATCCGAAAGGTGAATACGCCAGCCGTTGCTATCTCGGTGTCGGCCGCTCCTGCATGTTGCAGGCTACGCCGGAGAAGAACGAAAGCGCCATCGAGGCGCTGAAGGTCGCTGCGGTGGACCCGCAGTTCCGGTCCGAAGCCGGCCTGTGGCTGGGGGAGGTTTACACCGAACTGGGGAAGAAGGAAGAGGCGCTGGCGGTTTTCCGCAGCCTGATGGGTTCTGATATTCGCTCGCCGCAGCAGACGACGGCGGCGGTGCAGGTCATCGGCCTGCTGGCTGACAGCGGCAAGCTGGAGGATCTGGTCCTCTACCTGGATCGTCTCATCAATCAGGCCGGGGTTCGCGATGCGCTGGCTTGGTATACCAACCAAGTGATCGTCCGCGGCGACGAACTGGTGGGAAATAACAAACCGCAGGATTATCAAGCCGCACTGGCGATTTACCGCTCCATCCCGTCGCGGAGCGAGATCATTGAAATCCAGAATGCCGCGCTTGAGTCGCAGCGCAAAGTTCTGGCTATCCTCGAGCGGCGTGTGACAGCAGAGCAAAACACGCCGCTCAACCAGCGGTCGCGGGCGTCCGAGCTGGTCAGCAACCTCAAACCGGCAATCGCGCTGTCCGAAGAAGCGCTGAAAGCCATCGAAGAGAAGCCAGCCTTGGATGCGGCATTGCTCATGCGCCGCGGGCGCTGCCTTTACAATCTGGAACGCAATGAAGAAGCGTTGGTTTGTTTCCGAACCATCCGATCCAAGTATGGGACATCGGAAGACGCCAAAGGGGCGGCTTTCGGAGAGATCGTCATTTATAACAAGCTCAGGGACATTTCCCAATTGGATGTTCTTTGCACCGAATACCTGCGGAAATACCCCACAGCGGATAATGCCGAGCAGGTGGCCACCCTCGCCGGCGAGGTCTTCGTCCAGAAAGGGGACTGGGATAAAGTGCGGACCTTCTACACCGGACTCATCAAGGACTTCCCCAAGTCGGAGAGCCTTGACCGCTATACCTTTTTCCAAGGCCTCGCTTACTTCCAGGACGCCGATTTCAAGCAGGCGCTGCCGATTTTCGATGGCTTCCTGAAGAATTTCCCGAACAGTGAGATGATGGAGACCGCCATGTATTATGTGGCGATGGGCAAGTTCCTCTCGAACGACTACAAAGGGTCCCTGGCCGCCATCAAGGAATACCTGAGCAAGTTCCCCGATGGCCGCTACGCAGGAGATCTCCGCTACCGTTTGGCCTTCATCGATTTCAACGACAAGGATGTCGACCAGTCCGACAAGCTCATCAAAGACCTGACGTCCTTCATGGCGGGGCACCCGAATGACGCGGCGACTGGCTCGATGCTCTGTCTGGTGGCTGACACCTACAAAAAGAAGAAATCCGACAAGCGCGACGAGCTCGCGAAGTTCCAAAGGCTCGCGCTGGAGTCCTACAAGAAAGCGGTTTGGTCGGACAGTCCGGAGGATGTCATCCAGTATGCGCTGGATGCCGCCACCGCGATTCTCCAGGAAAACAAGGACTGGGCGGCCATTGCCGCGCTGCATACCGAGTTTCTGCAGAAGAAGCCGGAAAGCTCCATGGCCCTGCTTTCGGTTTCGTGGATCATCAAAGGCTTGGCCCGTGAAGGGAAGAGTATTGAAGCTGCGGAAATCGTGGCGAATGCCCTCAAGCCCCGCATTGGCAATCCTGCCAGCGAGCAGGTCGAGTTTCTGATCGATGAACTGGTGAAAACCATGATTCCCAAAAAGAAGCCAGCGGATATCAATATCGATGAGGTCGATGCCCAGCTCGTCGCCGTTATCAACAAGGCCATCGAGGGCAAGGAAAACGCCACCACCAGCGCCCGCGTTTACTATGCCCGCGCCCGCCTCGCGGAGTTGCTGAAGCGCCGGGATGTCGCCGAGCGTTTCCTCAAAGGCATCGCGACAATCAACGCCAAGGATCCTTCGGTCCTCAGTCCGGCCCTGCTCGTGGTTTGCGGCGATATCCTCCTCAAGGAAGGCCAGCTCGACGAAGCAGAAGCGATGTTCCGCCGCTTGGTGGATCGTTACAAGGACGGGCTTTTCTCCGATGCCGGACCGGTCGGACTTGGCTACATCGCCCTCGCCCGCAAGAAACCGGATGAAGCGTTGAAAATTTTCGAAACCGCCCTCGATAGCAATCCAGGCATGTCGCGTTTCAAGGAAACCACACTCGGAAAAATCGAAGCGTTGATCGCCTTGGGGCGTTTGGATGACGCGGAGAAAACCGCCCTTCAGATCGTCGGTGACAAAATGTTCCGCGGTGAATGGGCAGGTAAGGCGAATCTCATGCTGGGCAAGATCTATCTTGAGAAAGCCAAGAAATCCGGAGGCGTGGACGAACGCCTTGATCTTTTGAAGAAAGCGCATGGCTATTTCCAGCGGACTTACACCGCTTATCAGGGAACACCTGAGGTTTGTGCCGAAGCCTACTGGCAGGCCTATGAAACCCTGTTGGAGATGGGCAACCAGCAGCTTGCGGATGACACGCTGAAGATTTTCAAAGAAAACCCCAAGCTCAAAAATACCGCCCGCCTCAAGAAAGTGATCGCGGAAGGACTGTGAAATTTCAATCCATGATGCCATCCTCCTCCATGCTCCGGACAATTTTTCCGCTCTGTCTAGCTGCTGCCTTGTCGCTCGCGAAGACGGGTGCGCAGGAAACCGCGGCCCGTATCGTGTTCCAAAATGGGCGCTCGGTGCCGGTGACCGCCGTGGTGGTGCAGGCTAACCAAATCATCGTCAAAGCCGCTGTTGAAGGCTACGCCGAGGGGCAGACATTCCCCTTGGAATCCGCAGATCACGTTTACGGCACCAAGCCGGTCGAAGTCAACCGCGCCATCGCCCTGCTGCTCACGGGAAAGCCGGCGGATGCGTTGAAATTGCTCGAACCCGTCGTCGCCCAGCACCAGATGACCGCCAAGATCCCCGGGAATTTCTGGTTGGAAGCCGCCAGGGCCACGCTGGTGGCCTACGCATTGAATAACGACGGCGATAAGTGCACGGCGATCGGCAAAGCGATTTCCGATGCCACCGCCAAGCAAGGCATCGATCCGTTTGTCTCACTCGGCAAGGCGCTGATGCTGCCTTCATCGACCAAAGCGGCGGACCGGGCGACCGCTTTTCAGGATCTCACCACGGACAACCAGCCCGCCTTGGTTGGCGCTTACGCTTCGTTTTTCCGCGGCAAGGCCTTGAAGGATGCTAAGAACGATGCCGAAGCGCTCGAGGCCTATCTGATGGTGCCCTGCCTTTACCCCTCCGGCGGCATGATTCTTAACGCCGCCGCCGAGTTCAACGCCGCCGAATACCTGACCGCACTTGGCCGCCGGGAAGAGTCCCTCGAACTTCTTGGCTCCTGCGTCCGGCAGTCCGCCGGCACCTTGATTGCCGTGGAAGCCAATAAGCGTCTTGAAAGCCTGAAATAATCCTTCACTATTCCTCCACCCCATCTCCTAAATACCACGCCATGAAAAAAACGATCCAAACGGCTGTCACCGCAGCTTTCCTGTTTCTTCCGCTGACCGCCTTTGCTGCGGAAGTTGTTAAGCCCGGGACCAAGAAAACACTTCTCAGCACCTATTTCGAAGGTGGTTGGGTCATGCACATTCTTTTGGTTTTCTCGATCGGCATGGTGTGGCTCATCATCGACATCTGGCTGCGCACGAATCGCCCGAAAATGACTCCGCCGGAGGATGTGAGCCTCGCGCAGGAACTTTTCCGCACCGGTGACTATCTAGGTGCCTATCAGGCCATGAAAGCCAGCTTCAGTCCCTTCGCTGAGGTGGTTCGCGCCGGTCTTGGTTCCATCGGCTACGGCAAGGAGGCTACCGAGGAAGCGATTTACGCCACCGTGGACAAGGTGAACTCGACCCTTCAAACTCGCATCAACTATCTCTCGGTCATCGGGGTCTGCGCGCCGATGATCGGACTGCTCGGAACCGTCGGTGGTATGAAAGGCGCCTTCGGCAGCCTCGGCACCGCGGGACTTTCCGGCGGCGTGGGCGAACTCGCCGGCCACATCGGTGAGGTTCTCGTTGCCACCGCGACCGGTCTGCTCGTCGCCATTCCGGCATTCATGGCGTTCTATTTCCTGCGCAACAAGCTTCAAGGTGCGGTTCATCAACTCCATGCGGAGTCCGATCACCTTTTCCGCAATGCGCCCTACGAATACCTAAAGGACGCCGATGT
>JBBQDJ010000131.1:0-9030 GCA_038319595.1 Verrucomicrobiales bacterium | reverse complement strand
CCCTCATCACTGCTGCCATCGGGGTGTCGGGCTGGTATGGTCAGCAGCGGATTGCTAGGTTGAGTGCAGTCCAGGCAGAACTCGCCAGCCAGGCTGCAGCCGCTGGTTTGAAGTTCGATCCCAATCATCCGGATTCTCTCGCCCGCCCCACCAAGCGCCCTCGGCCGGATCGCAGCGCCGAAGTTCGCGAGCTCGCTGCGGATCTAATCGCGCGGTTCCCCAGGACGGCCGGCCCGCTCAGCTCCGCAGACGCGGCCACCCGGCAGAGCATCGCCAGCCGGATGGACAAATTACTCACCCTTGGAAATGATCAGCTCAAGGTTTTCATCACCGAACTCCGAGTCGGCTGGGATCCAGAAAATGAGCCCGACCGCGGGACTCTCATTCTTTTTGCTCTCACAAGACTGAGCGAGGATGCGCCACGGGAGGCGTTGGAACTTCTGACGGACTCACCCGAGATGCTGGATTTAGTCAGGCGGGATACGAATAGCATCGTCGCGAACCCGATCTTCTCGGCGGTTCGGAGTTGGGCGAAAATCGATCCGGCGGCGGCACTCGCATGGGTCCGCAAGCAGGAAGATTTCTTCGCGGCCACCAGCCAGCTGGCTCTGATTTTCAGCGCGGC
Source organism: Verrucomicrobiales bacterium (assembly GCA_038319595.1). Taxonomy (GTDB): domain Bacteria; phylum Verrucomicrobiota; class Verrucomicrobiia; order Verrucomicrobiales; family Akkermansiaceae; genus Luteolibacter. The sequence continues at coordinate 8,405 of JBBQDJ010000131.1, read as the reverse complement.
CGAGCGGGATCCCGGCTCCTCACTTACCCTCATCAGAGCTTTCGGCAAGGAGCCTGGGAAAATGGCGGAAGACTTTGTGTATTGGGCGGAGGATGAGCAGCGGCTCGCTTTCCTTGCTGTGCTCCGCAAGTGGAAGTCGACGAATGGCAATGAAGCGATCCCGCCGGGAAGTGTCGATTCCGGCATCAGGGGGTTGTTGTTAGGTGGTCAATACCAACGGTCCAGTTTCGATTTCTCCTCCCGCTTGATCGAGGATGCGAGGCTTTCTCCAATCGAGCTCGAATCCATCACTCAATCTTTGAAAGAGGGGCTAAAAACGGAGGAAGCGGCGAAATGGATCGGTTGGGTCGCCGGGAAATTTCCACCCGATGTCGCCCACGACCGGATTTGGGACATTGCAGAAAATTGGACCAAGAGTGATCCTAAGGCGGTGGGCGATTGGCTCGCCACTGCACCCGACAGCTTGGCCAAAACCACTGCTGCGACCGCCTACGCTGAGACGATTTTCCCCTTTGACCGCGAGGAAGCCATCCGCTGGGCGCTGAACGTACCGGAAGGAAAGGACCGCGACCGCACGCTGAAGCATCTCCACGATGTGTGGCCGAAACAAACTCCCACTGACAGGGCGGCTGCCAATGCGTTTGCCGAAGAGCATGGCATAAAATAATGGGTGGTGAAACGGCCATCAATAAACAAACTCATCGAGCGGGCGATGCAACTTGGAATGCGGTAGCCTGCTGCGGGCGTAGGGAAGTATCGCCGACAGCAGGCTGTCGTAGGAAAGTGGCAGCAGGCTGCACGCAGTCCATGGACTGCGTCAGCGTCCCGTAGCTGTCATCTGCCATTTTTTCTCAAAACAGATCCAAAAGAAATTCGCAAAGAATGGTCGTCACATGGGGCGACAAACTTGAGATTCCCGAGTCGTGATTCCTCTTCATCAGGGGGTGGGATCTCCGGTCCCACCTTCTTCATTCCATGTTGCGATCGAAGAAGAATGGACCGGAGATCCATTCCCCTTATTTCCCGGCTAACACCTTGGCCACCGCGCGGATTGCCTCGTCGGTGGCGAAGGCTCCGGCGGTGAGGGCGATTTTCTCGTTAGGTGCGAAATCGATGGCTGCTAGATCGTCCGGGCCTGTCACGGTGATCGCCTGTTTTCCCCGGCGCGAGGCGGTTTCCATCAGGGCCTCACAGGAGGATTCTCCCGTCTCGCCGACGACGATTGCCCGATCACAAACCACCAGGAGGCGCTCCAACGCCTCCTCGCGGGCAACCATCGCCGGCGAAACCGTGTCCAGAAACGTCACCTGCGCGTCCCTCCAACGCAGGCGAAGTTGCTGAACCAACCACGAAACCCGACGTGGTGAGAGAGTCGTTTGGCAGACCGCGCCGAAGGACGGCGAAAACAGCAGCCGGGAAGTGTCGGTGGTGTCCTCGATGATCCGCGCACCGGAGCTTCCACCAGAAATCGCAAGCGTCTCCGGGTCTTCGTGGCGGCCGATGACCAGCGTTTGTGCGCCTTCCATTTTCAGCAAGCCGAGGGCGACCTGAGCCCGCCGGACCTGGGGTGAGGTCAGGTCTTCGAGGCTTTGCCCGGCTTCCTCCCACTCGCGCCGAAACCGGGCCGCGACGCCGCCATAGGGAATCACGATGGTGCGGTAGCGGAAAAAATCCTCCGGCTCGACGTTTTCCGCGATCCCGAGTTCAGCCAATTCCGCACTGACCCCGGCATCCGCCATGAAACGCCCCGCGACGCCGATTTTCCGCGATTTCGCCAAAACGACCAGACGCTCCAAGGCCGCCCGCGCCTCTCCGTCCATGCCGAGCACTTTGGAAACTTTCAGGTCCAAAGCTCCCGAGCTTTGCGGCAACAAACGGCGGTCGGTGAGGGTGTTATGGACTTTGTCTTGCAAAGTATTTGGGCGAGAAGTGGGGCGAAATCGTTTCATGGCTAGGAGCTTTGTATCACAAAGCTAATTGCAGGCAAGCGATTATTTCCCCAGTCCCAGAATTTGTTCGAGGATGCCGAGGTAGGCGACAAAAGCGGCGCGGCCGGCGACGGTTAGAACGTAAAGTGTCTGCGGTCGGCCGTCGCCCGTGAGTTTTTCCCCGGAGATGAAGCCGGCTTTTTCGAGAGTCCGCAGGTGGGTGATGAGATTGCCGTCGGACATGTCGAGCTGGGTTTTGAGGTCTTGGAAGGCCCACGGATCGACCCGGGAAGTGAGCAGCGTCATGATGGACAGCCGGCCCTTCTCGTGAATGGTTCGATCCAGTTGGGAAAAATCAATCATGCGGCTGCATCCTCACGGCGCCCGGTGGTGACGATCAGCGCACCATAGATCAAATGAAATCCGCCGAAGGCGATGGCCATCAGGCGCGAAGCGTTCACCCGGATCAGCCATTCGTGTTCCAAGTGCAGAATGTCTGCAACGGTCCCCAGACTCAACAGGCCGAATGCCACGAACACCCAGCCCAGCCAAACCATTGACTTCGGCGCGAACTCCCGGATCGCCAGCAAGGCGAGCCCGTAATGGATGATCCACATGCAGGCGGCGACCACGTCACTGCCCGCCCGAACGAAAAGCAGTGCCATGAACCCCCCGGTGACGAGTGATGGGAGTGCCCCGCGAAGGGCTGTGCGCAACCCGGTCCCCCAGAACGGGCGATTCTGGAGAGACTTCATCCGCATCAGTTGGAATACGTAAAAGCCTAACACCACTAGCAGTCCACCGAGCCAAATGCCCGCCCACTCCCAGCCGTGGCGCTTCTCGGAAGCCCAAGCCACGCCCAGCGCGATCGCCCCACCCACCAACGCCGTTTCGCCGGAGAGGGCCCGGAAAATCGTCGCCCGCTCCATCACCGAGCGGATCACCCGCAGTTGTTCCGCCGCTTCTTCGCGTGTCGTCATGCCTTGCTTTGCCATGCAAAGCCGCTAGTTGGCAAGATGGAATGTGAACCGCAGGGCCATGGCTCGCCGCGAAGTGGATGAAATTTGCACGATTCTCGTCAGGCGAATCGAAATTCTGCACTCATTCGCAACGGCGGCGGTCAATCCAGCAGGATGGCTACCTTTGCAAAGCGCTTAAGATCAATTGCTTGCTTTGAAGAGGGGAGGTTGGCGCACGCCCTGCAATGACATGACCAACCTCAGTACCATCATGAAAAAACGCCACTCATCCACCCGCCACGACTCACCCGCCCATCCTAACATGATCAACTACCTAGCGTTGATTCACGCCGTGACTCATCCGGGAAACCGTCCGGATCCCGGCAAGAACCAGCGCACATCCAAGCCTCCAGCCGCCGTGACGGGCTGATCCTTCTGTGCGGCCTTCTCAGGAATTCGCCTTGAGCTTAGCGATGCGGGAATTCCCCATCGCCGCGAAGCCGAACGCCATGACCCCGATGCCCACCAACACAGCGCCTGCCAGCATTCGCTCCGTTGGATCTGCTACCTTCCCCAGTTGATAGAAAACGACCGCCACCGCGAGGGCGCAGCAGCCGATACCGATCAGCAACCCATTGTAAAAAATGATCCGCGCCACGACCAAGGCGGCACTGCGGGCAGAAGGCGAGAGCGTGTGGGGTTCTGGGGAAGCCATGGGAAGTGATAGGTCGCTAGAATGAGATCAAAGTAGGAAGTCGATTGTTGGTGACACCCGGATCCTTCACGTAGGCGGATCATGCTCAAGGGATATCTCCCAAGGACTTCAGCTTTGCTTCCAATTCCGCGATGCGTTGTTTGAGCGGGGCGGCGGCTTCGTTGACCTGATCCATCGTGAAACGCGGAGTGATGAACTTGGGGCAGTTCCAGTCGTAGCTCAGGATATCGATGATGAAGATCCGCTCCACCTTTGAGCCGTGGCCACCAGGAGGGGTCACTTTTTCCGCGAGTTCGGGATGCTCGCGGGCATCGAAAACGGTGGCGTGGCCGAGGATCTTGACCCGTTCACGCTGCGGATAGTCCATCATGAAAATCGAGACCCGGTTTTCCTTCGAAATGCTGCCTACGCTGATCATCTGGCGATTTCCTCCATAGTCGGCAAATCCGATCTGATGGGGGCCCAATACCCTAACAAATCCGACCGGGCCACCGCGATGCTGCATGTAAGGCCAGCCGTTTTCCGTGACCGTGGCGATGTAGAAGCTGTCGCGCCTCTCGATGAATTCGATCTCCTGCGGTCGCAGCGCTTCGGGCTCCGGTGCCTCATCGGTGGTGGCATATTGCCTGCCATAGTAGTGGCTTTCCGCCTCCAAGACGGCAGGCGTTAGAACTGTGTGCATGAATCGATCAGCCATGGGATTTGGAGGGTTTGATGTTAGATGAGTGGCGTTTGACTTCTCCCACCGCTTTCACTGCGGCTGATAGAAGGCACTCGTTAAGGGCGGGGTGGATGTAGATCATGTTCGCGAGTTCGCGGACGTCATTTTTCAGCCGCATGAGCATCATCACCTGATGGAGCATGGTGGCAGACTCAGGACCGACGAGATGGCAGCCCAAGATCGAGTAGTCGGCAGGTGAAACGAGCAGTTTGATGCGTGGGTAGTCGATGCGCATGGCCATCGCGCGGGCGCTTGCCAGCCAATCTTCGAAAACCGAAATATAGGGCGTACCGTCCGCCTTGAGTTGGTCTTCGGTGAAGCCGATGGATGCCACTTCGGGATGGGAGAAAACGGCATGCGCTACCAGGCGTTCGTCGATGGGAACAGACTCGCCTTTGAGAAACTTTTGCCGCAGATACTGGACCTCGAATGAGGCCGCGTGCTGGAGCATGTAGCGGCCGTTCACGTCACCGGTCGCGTAGATGCCGGGGACCTTGGTTTCGAGATGGTCGTTTACTGGTAGGAAGCCCTTTGCGTCCACATTGAGGCCGGTTTTTGAAAGATCGAGCACATCGGTGTTAGGCACGCGGCCGGTGGCAAACAGCACCCGCTCCGCCTTGAAGGTTTCCTGAATCCCGTGAATGTCGAAGGTGGCGGTGAATTGCTTTCCGTCGTAGGTTAGATCGCTGATTTTCGCATGGCAATGGGTGGCGACTTCTCGACCGAACTCAGCCTGAAAAACTCGTTCGATGTCGGCATCCTCCCGGCCTAATAAACGGTCGCCCCGCGTGAACAGGGTGGTTTGTGTTCCCACGCCGGCGAAGAAGGCCGCCATCTCGCAACCGATGAATCCACCGCCGATCACCAGCAGGCTCTGGGGTGGAACGTCCATCATCGGGAATAGGCTGTCGCTCGTCCACACGGGAAGATCGTTGAACAAAGGCGCGACCGGCCGTGATCCGGTGGCGACCACTATCTTTTCCGCAGTCAGCTCACGTCCGGCGGCGGCGAGGGCTTTCAGGCCGATAAAGCGGCCCTCGCTGCGGATGAGAGTGACTCCGGCATTTTCCACGCGGTCCTGATAGCGCGGATCCACGGCGGCGACGTAACTATTCACACTGTCGAAAATCCGCTGCAAGTCCGCTCCTCGGAACTCGGCATCGAGGAAATGGCGGTCAGCGTGACGGACGTGCCGTGCCGCCTCGGCGAAACCGATGAGCAGCTTGGATGGGACGCAACCGCGGTTCGGGCAGGCACCGCCTAGCAGATCACGCTCGATCAGCGCGGTCTTGAGTCCGGCTTTGGCCGCAGCGATCGCGAGGGCGGAAGCCCGGCCGCCACCGAGCACGATGAGGTCGAAGGTTTCAATCATGAGCGTTGATTTTCTGAAGGAGTTGCTGGATCTCGTCATGCGCCCGCAGACTGGAAATCCATTCGGCGGGCAGGGCCTTGGTATGAGATGAGGCACCGTAAATCATTCCAAGGATGAGACCACGGGCAGCGCTGTCACCGCCAGCCTCCACATTAATCGCTAGGGCGGCACCGCCATCGTCTGGATGGCGCAGGAGTAAATGGCAGAGCGCGGGAAACGCATCGGGAGTGTGACAGGTGAGACCATGCTCCTTGACGGCGGCGGCATCCGATTTGTCGGAATCCGCTGATCTCCGCGCATTGTCTAACCACTCCTCTGGAATGGCCTTCCACTGGGGCCGCATGGCTACCTCACTCAAGGCATCCCGGATTTCCGCGCCCTCGTGAACCGCGAGGGTGACCCGTGCGAAAAACTCCGCCGCCTCGATCACGGAAGGATCCCCGTGAGTGAGTGCGGTCTGGCTTTTCGCGGCAGCCACTAGGTCTTCGGCGGACGCCCAATCTAGCAGGAAAAGCGGTGCAATCCGGGCGGCTCCGGCGATGTCATTGGATGGCGACGCAACGGCATTGAGCGGCTTGCCACTCTGCAGGTTTTCAAGCGTCGTCTTGGTCGCACCATCACGGTAGCTCAAGGTCGATGGATTTTCCCAGAACACCTGCCATTCGTTTGCAAATTCAGCTTGATCGAAGCGCCCATGCGCCGCCAACGATCTCAGAAGGACCATGACTTGGTCTCCATAGTGCGTGAAATCACCCGCGAATTTTCCCGGATGATAGGTGGTGGCCGGATCCGAGTAACCACTGACTGAGCCGAACTTCTCGGTGATTTCCCGCTGGCTATAAATCCAGTGCGCGCCGAGTGACAGCGCGTCCCCCACCAGTGATGTTAGAATAATATTGGATGATGATTTCATGGCTTTGTTCGTTTAGGCGCGGTCCCAGCGAAACTTGCGGTTGGTCTCGGCGATTGGCTGATCATTGATACTCGCAAAACGGCGCGCCATGTAACCGAATTCGTCAAATTCCCAATTTTCATTGCCATGACTGCGCCACCATTGGCCAGCAGCATCGTGCCATTCGTATTCGAACCGCACGGCGATCCGGTTTTCGGTGAAAGCCCAGAGCGTCTTCTTCAGTCGGTAATCGTGTTCGCGGACCCATTTTGATCGTAAAAACTCGACGACCTCTTGCCGCCCGTTGAGAAACACATCGCGGTTTCGCCACTCGGTATCCTCGGTGTAGGCGAGGGAAACCCGTTCTGGATCGCGGCTGTTCCAGGCATCCTCAGCAGCCTGAACTTTTTTGGTGGCAGACTCTTCGGTGAATGGTGGCAATGGTGGGCGTGGATTCATGATGTTAGGCTTGGTTGGATTTTATTCAGGCTTGCGACATTCCGCCGTCGGAGACGATCTCCTGACCGGTGATGAAGGCGGCATCGTCGGAGGCAAGGAACGAGACAGTCTTGGCGATTTCCTCCGAGGTTCCGAAACGTTGGAGCGGAATGCCACTCAAAAGGCCGGCCGCGACCTGATTCTGGGTTTCCTGATCCATGCCCATTTGTGTGAGTTGCTGTTGATTCGTTGTGATTGTTAGACTCCTGAAAGCAGCGTGGCCGATCCAATTTGGCCAGCCACGCCTTGTAGGGATTACTTTCCGTTCTGCGTCACGAGACTGTGCCAGTTCTTGTCCGCCTTGGCGACGTTGCCGTTGAGGTCTTCGTTGAACTTTTTCAGGATGTCGGGATTGAGGTTGAGATATAGCTTTCCGTCGCGCACTTGGGCGGTGCTGATGTCCACGGGAAACAGCTTGCCGAGTCCAACTCCGAAGGCGCAATAGCCGCCGAACTGCGGCACATACTTCTCCGGATTGGCAGTGAAGAGTTTCTTATGATCCTCGGTGGCGAAGTAGTAGGTCGCACCCTTGTGCTCGGCACTGATAAAGGGGGAGCCATTCACCGGTTTGGCATCGGTGAAAAAGGCGACGGTGTCGTAGCCGTTGACCGCCGCTTTGCTTGCGCCGGAGACGTTGACGAGATCGCCAGCGAAGGCGGCGACGGACAAGAGCAGCATGGCTGCGGTGGAGGTGATGATCGATTTCATTTTCGTGTTGGTTCTGGTTTGGTTGGTCGCGCCGGTCCGGATGGACCTTGTTGCGAACAAACGAACCATGTGCCGGTTTTCCAGTTTCGGATAATGCCACTTGGTTGTTGCCGTTATGCCGTTTGTGCATAGCATCGGCACATGATTGATCGGATCAGCGCCCTGCTTACCGTACTCGAGGAAGGAAGTGTCAACCGGGCTGCCGTGCGGCTGCGTATCACTCAGCCTGCTTTGAGCCGGCAGATGAAATCGCTGGAAAACGACATCGGAGGAAAGCTGTTGGAGCGCGAAACCAGCGGCGTGAAGCCGACCGGACTTTGTCATTCTTTGGTGAAGTCAATGAAGCCGGTGATTGCTTCTTATGAAACGGCCATTGCTGACATCCGGCGCGAGGCACGTGGGATGAGCTCCGAGCTCCGAGTCGGATACCTCTTTTCCGCAGCGCAACCGGTCCTCACACCCGCTCTGGCGCGGCTGCGAGAATCTCATCCTGATTTAAAGCTGAAGCTCCACGACATGTCGCCCAAGGAGCAAATCGAAGCGCTGCGTGCCGGGGAAATCGACATCGCACTCACCGGGCAGGAAGGCATCGTGGCAGCGGGGGATTTCTAT
>JBBQDJ010000130.1:0-9045 GCA_038319595.1 Verrucomicrobiales bacterium | reverse complement strand
CGGGGCGACTACACCCGAGACTATAACCATTCCGTCATTCTGTTTGCGACGCGAGCCCTCTATCTCAATGAGCAGGTGGCGGAGGCGAACAATGCGTTGCGCGAGATGTGCCAATACCACCTCGACCGGCCGCAGACCCTGCTGGAAATCCATAGCTTTCCCGGGATGCTGCGGCCTTTGGTGCAACTCTCGCAACTCTATGGATCCAACGGCTCACGAACCAAGGGGCTTCTTTCCACCGAAACGGATCAGACCATCCTCAAAACGATGTGGGAGTGGGTGAGTGTGAAATCCAAACTCACCGAAGCGGAGCTGAAGAAATCGCAGACATGGACTATCTATGACTCGGAAAATCATCACCTGAGTCACGTTTCTTCGTGCTGGGCGGTTTCGATGGTTCTGACGCAACGGCCGGAGTATCGCGACCGCAAGTATCAAGACGGGCACACGGCGCTGGAGCACCACAAGGCATGGACGGCTTACTTGCTGGAATACTTCCGTCAGCGCGGGCGCAAGGGCATGATGATGGAGATCGATTCGCCGTCTTACTCCTCGATGGCACTGAGCGTCGGTTATTGGATTTATGATTTGAGCGACGATCCGGCGTTGAAGCGACGTGCGGACGCTTTCCTAACACTCTGGTGGACGCTGTGGGCGGAGCAGCAGATCAAGGGTGTCTGCGGCGGGGCGAAGGCGCGTTGTTATCCTGACGCAGCGATGAACGGCAACGACATGGTGGGCCGGGCAGCGTGGTATGGACTGGGCATTGGAGCGTCGGAGTTTGAGCATATGGGAATTCTGCCCTTTGTCTCAACCTCGTGGCGCATGCCGGATGTGGTGATGGATCTAGCTCTCGACGTCGAAGGCCGGGGTGCGTACGAAGTGCGACAGCGCCGGATGGGGCTTCTGCAACCGGGAAGTCCGCGGCACCAACTCCGTGTGCGCACCGATGTCAGCGGGATTTTGCGATACAGCTATTGCACGCCAGATTTCATCATGGGTTCTCTGCATTGCGACGCGCGACCGGCCACAGACTGGGCCACGCTCAGTTCACAGAACCGCTGGCACGGCGTGATATTTCAAGGTGCCACCGACGCCCGAATTTATCCTTATATCGAGACTGACAAAAGCTCTTACAACGCGCAATGGGCCGTGCAGCGGAAGGGCACCCTGATCGCGCAGAAGCTCAAGACCAGCCTGCACGCCGATGCCTTGCGCGTGTGGTTTTCTAACGCGGGACTCTCTGCACCGGTGAAGGAAGGCGAGTGGTTCTTTACCGAGGCCGCAGGGGCATGGGCGGCAGTGCGGGTCTTTTCAGGCGATGCGAAGTTTGAAGAATCGCTGCCTAACTTACGTGGTCGCGTGCTGAAGTGCTCCGATGACTACTCGCCCGTCATCGTCGAGGTCGCGCGTAAAGCGGATTTTCCCACGATCGATGTCTTCCGCAAAGCCGTGCTCGCGCTGCCGATGAAGACGGAGAACGGCGTGCTGACATACACCGGCCTCAGCGGTGACCGCTTCACTTTCTTTAGCAATCAAACTCAAGCGCCCCAAGTGAATGGCATCCCGGTAGAGCTTGCGCCCGCTAAAGTCTATGACAGTCCCTTCGTGCAGTCGGATTGGGAAAGCGGCTTGGTCACCATTCGCAAAGGCGAACGTAAGATCGTGCTGAACTTCAACGAATAAAACGGCTCATGCATCCCGCCACTCGCCAGTTCATTGTTGGCGTTCTTGCGTCCAGCGCGCCTTTGGTTCAAGCGGCAGAAAAGGAACCTCCGCCGCATCCTTCCGTAGGCCAGCGTTTCGTGCCGGCGAATGTGGATGGGTCGCACCCCCTTTATTCCACGGCGTTCGATAACGCCGACGCGCTTGCCGATTGGAAGCTCGAAGGCGGTAAGCGGATGAGCATTGCCACCGGCAAACTCGTGCTCGAAAGCGACCCCAGCGGCCCAAAGCCATCGCCGTCAGATCAACATCTCGTCTGCTGGCTGACCAAGGAAATGCCCGCCGACTTTCTGCTAGAGTTCAAAATGCGCCCGCAAAACCGCAAGAACGGACTGAACATCATCTTCTTCAATGCCCGGGGTTTGCATGGCGAAAGTATTTTCGATCCCGCGCTGAAACCGCGCTCCGGCGTCTTCGCTCAATATCACAGCGGCGACCTGAACAATTACCACATCTCGTATTGGGCGGGTGAGCGCGGCACCGCTAACATCCGCAAGAATGCTGGCTTTCATCTGGTCGCGACCGGCAAAGACCTCGTGGTTCCAGCACCCGCCGACTCGTTTCAAACCATCCGCCTTTACAAACACGGCGGCACCATCCGCCTCATGGTGGATGACGTGGTTGAAGTCGCTTTTGACGACGATGGAAAAACATACGGCCCTGTGTGGACAAACCCCGGTTGGATCGGCCTGCGCCAGATGGCTCACACTGTCCGCTGTGAATACGACGATCTGAAAGTCTTTCCCCTAAAACCATGATCATCCTTCGTCGAATTCAGCTCCTGCTACGGCAAAAAATTCCCACCCAATCACTCACCATAAAACACTTCATCACAGCTCTAACGGCCTGCCTGCTCACCGTCCTATCTGCTGGCAATGTTCGCGGTGAAAAGACTGATGCACCTGCACAACTTCCCGGTCCAGAGGCCGGCGTGAATATCATCAGTGTCGGCAACAGCTACGCCGATCCGCAATTGAAGGATGAAGCTCTCAACCGGTTGTTCGCCGAGTTGAAAGCGCGCGGCATCACCCGCATCAGCCTGCGCGTCACCTGGGGCACGATGGAACGTCAGGAAGGGTCACTGAATCCGGAAATCCTCGCCTCGATGAAGCGCATCTATAACAAGGCGCACGACTACGGCTTCAAGGCCATGTTAGATTTTCACACATTTTTCGCAGTGGACAGTTACGCCTGCCCGGAATGGGTTGGGCAAAAGTTGCAGGATGACGGCTCACCCTGCGTGCGTAGTATCGCCATGCTGGCCCGCTCCGAGGTGGTGAGGAAACGGTATCTTGCCTATGTCGCGGGTGTGATTAGTGAGTTGAAGGAGTGTCTGGCGATCGATGTGATTTCGGTGATGAATGAACCGCTCTCCTTGGAATGGAACAACCCCTCCCGCTGGAAGACTGACTTGGATCAGCTTCAGGGAGTCATCGAAGAGGCCGCACGCATCGTCCGAGAAAAAGCGCCGGGACGTAAGGTGGCCATCCGCTTCTGCGGTGTGACCAATCCGTGGGCTCATAACCCCGGGCGCAGCTTCGACGCCCAGCGGATGCTCAAAGCCATGGATATCATCGGCCAGAATATCTACATTGATCCAGACGACGAAAACGCCACTGAACCGGAGAAGTTGAAGAAAGGCACATCCCCGAGTCTCTCGTGGGACATCGTCGCCGAGGCTGCCGAGCGCTGCCGCAAAGAGGGAAAAGAATTCTGGATCACTGAATTTGGCTGCCCATATCGTGACAATGACGGGAAACTTAACTTGGAACGGCAGCAGAAATATTTTGAGAGTAGCTGCAAACGCTACTGGGGACCGGACATCCGGCCTGATGCGGTCATGGCTTGGGTGCTGTCGCCGAACCCGAAAGGTAAGGAAGCAAACGGCTTGTATGATGGAGCAACCGGCACTTTTTATCCCGCATTTGATGTTTACTCGAAGTATAGCCTGAAGTCTGCCGCCGCAAAAAAACCATGAAACCAAACCCCTGCATTCTATTGTCACTTGCTCTCGGGATTTTCCTGCTGCCCTTGAGCGCGAGTGCTGAGTCAGCCAAAAAACCCAACATCCTTTTCATCGCGATCGATGACCTGAATGACTGGACCGGCTTTCTCGGTGGCCACCCGCAGGCGAAGACGCCGCACATGGACGCGCTCGCGGCCAGAGGCGTTAGTTTCTCCAACGCCCAGACAGCGTCGCCCGCTTGCTCGCCCTCCCGCAATGCCTTGTTGCTGGGCCAGCACCCCTACACCACCGGGCTCTATCCGTTCTACGATTACCATGGTCTTTACAACGGCCCCTTGAAGAACGCGATCACCCTCCCCGCGCATTTTAAGAAAAATGGCTTCGACACCTACGGCAGTGGGAAAATTGCCCATGGCTCCGAGAATAGCCTCCCGCCCGCCTCACTCGACGAATGGACCGGGCATCATTTCGGGCGCAAACTTCCGAAACTGATTTACGATCTTGAAAAAGGCTACGAAGAAAGCGATGGCGAAGCAGCCAAAATGTCCTTCTGTCCGGCCACTAATCCGCTCGCGGATTACCCGGATTACGATACCGCGCTCTACGGGTTGGACATCCTCAAGCGGCCGCACGACAAACCCTTCTTCCTCGCACTCGGGTTTAATAAGCCGCACCTCCCGTGTGTTTGTCCGCAAAAATACTTCGATCTCTACGCCGGCCCGATCACCCCACCTCCGATCAAGAACGACGACCTTGTTGATGTTCCCTGGGCCGCCCGCTCGAACGCTAATCTCCGCCAAGAAATGATCATTCGTAACGATGATGCTTGGGAAAAAGTGCGCCGCGCCTATCTCGCCTGCATTTCCTTTACCGATGATAACATTGGCATCGTGCTTGATGCCCTTGCCAAGTCGCCATACGCCGACAACACCATCATTGTGCTCTGGTCCGACCATGGTTTTCACCTTGGCTCGAAACGCACGTTCACGAAATTTACGCTGTGGCAGGAAGCTGACCGCGTGCCCTTCATCATTTACGACCCGCGCAACAAACCCAGCGCCCACACCTGCGCGGCTCCTGTCTCACTCGTTGATATTTTTCCGACCCTCTGCCAACTCACGGACATCCCCCTGAAAAAGGATCTCGATGGCGAATCGCTGGTGCCGTGGCTCAAGGATCCGACATTACCGAAAAGCACGCCCGCGATCGTCACTTGGGGCCGCGGCAACTATTCCATCTGCCTCCGCGAATGGCGCTATAACCGCTACTTCGACGGATCAGAGGAACTCTATAACCTCAAGACAGACCCCAACGAATGGATCAACCTCGCCGGTAACAAGGAGTTTGCCGATCAGAAAAAAGAACTCGCCGTATTTCTCCCGAAAAAGGAAGCCCCGCAGGTCAAAGAGGCAATCGCACTCTACAACGTCGTGGATGCTGACCGTCCGTCATTAGCCAATTTCAAGAAGCTTTGGCAAAAAGCAGAAAAGGAACTCAAACCGCCGCTTGACTGAAAATACGATGAAACTGAAGCACAACAATGAAGCTAACTCCATGAAAGCATTCCGCCCATGAAACACTTTCTTTATCCTATCCTGACGTTGCTTCTGATCTCGTTGGTGCTTCTTCGGGCGGAGGAGTCGCCGCAGATCCCGGTGGACCTCGCCAAACTCGTTTCCGAAACTCACGCCGCTTCGCTCAAGCTGCGCGACGAAGCTTTGCGTAAAACCATCGCCAAGGACAAGTGCTTCCCCAGTGGAACCTGGGGCGACAATCTCTGGTGCCTCGCCGCCCTTTCCCTCAATGAAAAAACTGAAGACGCCAACGCGCGCCTGCTGAAGCGTGCAAAGGATTATATCAACACAAGCCCCAAGGAAGCACCGCAGACCTTACCGGAAGAATCGGGGAATTTACCATGGACGTTTTTTTCCGTCACCGATTACGTGCGGACGCTTTGTCTTTTTCACTCGAAGAGTCCGCATTCGCCGGGTCGTCTGAAACCAGAAACTGAGGCGGCGATGAAGGAGGCACTTTGGCTCTGGGTGCGCGGCGAAAGCCGACTGGATGATGTCGGCGCGGACGATTTTTTACTCCTGCTGGGAACGGAAAATCACGATCTGAATCGGCGACCAGCCTATTACCTCATCACCGCTCTGCTGAAGGATGATCCGGCCTACCGCGACCGCAAACTCGCGGACGGCCACACCGTCGCCGAACACGCCGATGCCTACACTGCCTTTTATCGCGAATGGCCGATCAAACGAGCAGCGACAGGACTGTGGGTCGAGGTGGGTTCTAACACCTACCAAAAATACTCTTGGCCGGGACTGTTCAACCTACAAGAACTCTCTCCCGATCCGCTTATTCGGAAACGCTTTGGGCTGTTGCTCGATCTCGCGTTCATCGAGGAGGAACAAATCTCCGTGCAGGGTCGGCGCGGTGGCGGAAGAAGCCGCGCCTATCCCGGCGCGAATGTCTTCGAGTCCTATAAGAATCTGCTCTATGCGACGAAAGGCCAGCCCGCTGGCTCCAGTCATTCCCGCGTGATCGAAACTAGCCGCTATCAACTGCCGACCGAAGCGATCTTGCTCCGCTACCGAGCGTTTCCGGCAGCGCAACCCTTCGTCATCCGCAACCGGGTTCTCGGGGAGCTTGAGTCGACCAATTCAGAAGAAGAGACTGGCCAACGACTCGCCGCTGACTCCGCCCTCGTCAATTACGCCTACCGCACGCCGCATTACTTGCTCGGAAGCACGCTGCAAAATCCCGCTCTCTCCAAGCCGGATCCGAAGACTGGCAAGCCAACGGTGATCTATGCAGGCATCTCCCGTCAGAATCGCGCTTGCGGGATGCTCTTCGATGACCCGGTGAGCAAAGAAATCTGTTCCGTGGATGCAGTGATCGAGCATGGCAGCGGTGGCCGCCCGCAGCATTCGCTCTGGAGCGTGCAGCACGAGAACGTCCTTATCTTTCAGCGCATCGCCCCCGACAAACTCATGGGCTCCTACAGCACGGGGTATGTCGGCATCGGCTTCGCTGGCAAGGCGCTCACAAAGGTGGAAAAAGACGGCTGGATTTTCGCCAGCAACGGCAAGGCCTTTGTCGGCGTAAAATTCCTTGATGGCACCTATCAGTGGGACAAGAAAAACGAGGTGGCGACCCCGGCCAACTTTAACCCCCAAACCGACACCGCACGCATTCTGCTCCATGCCGGTGACATCACGACCCAGGAGTCCTTCGAGAAATTCCAAGCCGCCATTCTGGCAAATGACCTGAAAGTCACCGCCGACAAAGTGGACTACCGCTTCGGCGCAACCGGCAACCATCTCGAAGTCACCCGCTACGACCCGCAATCTCCCGATCGCTTTGCCCTGCCCCTCATCAACGGCAAAGCGGTGGACCTGCATCCTGCGGCAACTTATCAAAGCCCCTATCTCAACGCACCCTTCGGCAGCGATAACATCACTGTCTCTGGGGGCCCCATCAAACGGGTGCTGGATTTCTCGGCGGAGGGCAAATGAGAGACCCTGGAAAAACAACAATCCGAATGAAACCTACTCACAGAAAACACCCTATCCATTTTATACTTACACTCGTGTTTGTCTTATGCGCGACACTCAGCGCACAGGACGCCAAGCCGGAAACCTATGAGGCGATCGTCACCCAGCGGATCACCGACGCCCTTAAGGCCGTTCAGATCACACCGGCAGACTTTAATCCAAAGCGGATCGACAACGCCGACTCTCTGGCGCTGTTGTCTCTCTACAAGAACGAACAGGTTGCAGAAGCAAACCGTCTCGTGCTGCTCTACTGCGGTGCGGACCCATTGACGACCTATGTGGGAAAGCCTGTGCCGAAAAACCGCAGCGAGGCGCTGCTGCGCATCTATCTGCAGCAGCGCACGCGGAAACTTTTGACCGCCGAGTCCCGCAAGGGGATCGAGGATCACGCTTGGGATTTGCTGAATAAGTACAATCGAGAAATCACCCGCGCCGATGCTGACAAGCGGTTCTTCCCTGACTTCGACAGCTCCGAGAACCACTACCTGAACGACCGTCGGCGCTATCATCTCTCCCTCCAGATCGTGCGCATGTCAGACCGGTATGGCTCCGATGCGATGTTGGCGGGCGAGACCATTGATTCCCATTGCCGCGCGTGGGATGCCTTCTGGATCCACTATTTCCGCGACCGCGCGAACGAGGGCACCGACATCGAGGTCGCCCATCCATCGTCCTACGGTATCTGCACCATCGGGGTCTATTATGACCTTTATGATCTCGCCGACAACGCTGAGGTTCGTGAACTGGCGGGCAAGTTCCTGACGCTCTTCTGGGCGGAGGTGGCCTCGGAATTTGAACCACGCACCGGCCAGCGCGCCGGTCTGGCCGCGACGCGGGCTGGATATGTCGAAAAAGGCCAATACTGGGCTAAATCACTTCTTTCCTGTTACCACTGGCACGACAATGCATTCGACGAAAACAAGGCTCTTTGGCTCTCCACGTTTCTCACCAGCGGCTACCACCCGCCGGAAATCCTCAGCGCCATCGCCCGCGATCCGAATCGCGGCGGCTACCTGTCCACATCCCGCCGCGCGGGCATGTTGGCTGACGGCAACAAAGTAGGCTGGCCCATGATCTTCGATGAAAACGGAGGATCCTATCTCCGGCGGGATGTGTATTACACCCCGGACTATGCGCTGAGCACGATCAGCTATGATCCGAAACGCAACTATCGCAACTCCATCACCCTATCACAGGTGATGGGTGTTTCCTTTGCCTCTGACGAGCGCCAACGCATCGTCGTCCTTGGATCGGGCTACTATGCGCGTAGTGCCATCAGCGGCATCACTGGCAAGGCGGTGTCCATCATCGCGCGGGATCCAAACGCAGTGCTGGGACATGATCGGTTCATGAGCTTTGGCACGCGCGTTTTCATCAGCAACGGAGCGCTCTGGGACAATCGCGTCGAAGACAAATCGGGCTGGTTCTTCAGCCGCGCGGGCGACGCCTACACTGCCATTCGTCCGGCCACCGGAGGCTATCAAATAACCGACAAGGCTTTCACCTTTAACGGCCGGGATGTCGGACGAAAAGTGACTGAGGTGGAGGAGAAAAAGGGGCACTTTCTCGAACTCAACGACCTGTGGGCACCCATCGTCATCCAGATGGGACGTGCGGCGGACTACAAGAGCTTCGAGGACTTCCAAGCCTCGGTGAAAGCCAAGCGCTTCGACTACGCCGACGGAAAGCTCACCTATGTTTCCGAAGCGAAGGACACGTATGAAACCTGGGCGAAGGGCACGCAGCCGATGCTCATCAACGGCACGGCCATGAACCTAAACCCGACTAAGACCT
>JBBQDJ010000129.1:0-9057 GCA_038319595.1 Verrucomicrobiales bacterium | reverse complement strand
CGTCGCTTTTCGTTCTTGGAATCCTCTCCGCCTCGGCTGCCGAGGATCCCTACAAAAAATCCGGAAACTCCACACCGGTCATCACGAAACTGAGCCCGGAGGAAGAGAGTAGAATCCTCAGCGACGTCAAGGTGGCGGAAGGCTTTGACGTCCGCTTGTTCGCCA
The DNA here is from genome assembly GCA_038319595.1 of Verrucomicrobiales bacterium. Taxonomy (GTDB): domain Bacteria; phylum Verrucomicrobiota; class Verrucomicrobiia; order Verrucomicrobiales; family Akkermansiaceae; genus Luteolibacter. The sequence continues at coordinate 8,892 of JBBQDJ010000129.1, read as the reverse complement.
CCTCGTCGGCCGCGAATTACCCGGTCTATGTCGCCGCATCCCCTGCGGGCGATCTTTATGTTTCCTCGGACGGCAACGGCTCACTGGGCCGTGATCCCGATCGTGGTCGTGTGGTCCGGCTGCGCGATACCGATCAGGACGGCAAAGCCGACGAGGTCACCGAGTTTGTCAAAAACGTCGATTCCCCACGCGGTTTGGTTTGGGATCACGACCGGCTCTATCTAATCCATCCGCCGGATATCACCTGCTACATTGACCACGATGGCGATGGCAAATCCGATGAGGAGAAAACCTTGGTGAAGGGTATCGCATTTGGATTTAAAGATCGTCCCGCCGACCATACGACCAATGGTCTGACCTTGGGAATCGATGGGTGGCTCTACATCGCGGGCGGTGACTTCGGATTCGTGGACGCCGTCGGGACCGATGGTCGTCATCTTCAGCATCGCGGCGGCGGCGTGATCCGCTTCCGGCCGGATGGGACGGGGTTGGAACTCTTCAGCGATGGGACCCGCAACATCCTCGGCACGCCGATCAGCCCTGTGCTGGATATTTTCGCCCGTGACAATACCAACGACGGTGGTGGCTGGGACGTGCGTTTCCATCATTTCACTGGGCTCGAGGACCACGGCTACCCACGCATGTATCTGAATTTCGGCGACGAGATCGTCAAACCGCTTTCCGACTACGGTGGCGGTTCCGGCTGCGGGGCGACTTATCTATCAGAACCAGGGGTTCCGGCGAAGTGGAACAATGCGCCGCTGACCTGTGACTGGGGCTCCGGGGCACTCTGGCATCACACGGTCGAGCCCGCGGGTGCCACCTTCAAGGAGAGCGCCAAACCGGAACCGCTGATCCGGATGACCCGTCCGACGGATGCTGATGTGGATGGCATGAGCCGGATCTATCAGGCGAGCTGGAAGGGCGCGACTTTCAAATGGGAAGGGCCCGATGTGGGTTACATCGTGCAGGTCGCTCCCCAGGGTTACAAAGCGGAGCCGCTGCCGGATTTCGAGAAAGCGACGGACGCCGAGTTGGTGGGCATGTTAGAATCGCCGAGCCAGGTTCGGACGTTAGAAGTCCAGCGGGTGCTGCTGCGGCGGTCATGGGATGGGAACGGAAGTCCGGTGAAGGAGTTGTTAGCTCTGGCGGGAAATCCAGAAAAGGAACTGCCGGCCCGCGTTGCTGCGCTGTTCGCGGTTTCCCAGCGGGCGGCGGTCGGTGAAGGGGATGCAGTCCTGCTGAAATCGGTGGCGGATCTCGCCGCAGAGCCCAAGCTTCAGCGTTTCGTCCTACGTGCCCTCGGTGATGCCGGTTATCTGCATTTTCCCGAAGGTCGGACCACTGCGCCGATCGCGGTGTATAGTGACGGATTGAAAAGCGCCGATCCAAGAACGCGGCTTGAAGCCATCATCGGCGCGACCCGCCAGAACATGGTGGGGGTGGCTTCACAAATCGCCGCGTCGTTGGACCACGCAGACCCGGTCGTGGCACACACGGCGTTCCGTTCGCTCGCCCTGCTGAAGGCGGCGGATGCCGGGTTCAACGTGCTGGATGACAAGGATTCGACCGTTACGGCACGGACCGGGGCGTTGAGGGCGCTGATGCGCATGCACTCGCCGGAGGTGGTTGGAGGGTTGATCAACCGCCTGGCAGCGGCTACCGATTCCAGCGCGCGGATGGGAATTCTATCAGCCCTCTGCCGGCTCTATTTCAAAGAGGGAACCTGGAAAGGCGATTCATGGGGAACCCGGCCGGACACGCGCGGACCCTACTATCAGCCGGAGCCTTGGAGCGAAACGCCAAAGATCGAGGCGGCTCTCAAGGCAGAACTGGCACAGGCATCGGCTGGAAGCGCGACGACGTTCATCGCGGAGTTGAGACGCAACCGAATCGAGTTCGATGAATCGTTGCAGAGGGTTATTGCCCTGATGAAGGAGGACCCGTCCCTGCTGCCGGAGTTGGTGGCCCAGTTGTCGGCGGCGGAATCGATTCCGGCGGAGGCCGTTCCCTATCTAATCGTCGCGGCGAAGAGTGACGGACCCGCGGCAAGCCTCTCCCAAGCAGTGGTCGCTCTTGCGAAGGTGGACTCCCGGGAGGGTTGTCTGGTGTCGCTCACGGCACTTTCAAAGCTGATGGTGTTAGAAAATGCAAAGAAGGAATTGGACCGTGCCAAGACCGGCTTCCTTGGAGCACCGAAGCTTGAGAATCACCATCAATTGTTAGAGGATGAGGCGGCGAAAATGGAAGGTGCCCCATCGCAGTGGGCGGATGCTGGCCTGCTGGCTCTGAGCGCTAGAACCACTGGCAGTCCGGAAGCGAAAGAACTCTCCGTCAAGGCACTCCAACAGGGCTGGAGTGTTCCGCAGCGCCGGATCCAGATTTTGAAGGCGATCCAAACCACCTCCTTTCATGGCATGGACGAAAAGGTGCTTGCCGCGCTCGACGACCCAGATGCGGCCGTCGCCAGCACTGCCAAGAACACCGCGCAAACCCTCAAGCTGGAGAAAAAAGTGGCGAGCCAGGCACCGTTGGTTGGATCGTTGAAGCCGGATGAGGTGATCGCCGGAATTTTGAAAATGAAGGGAGATGTGGCTCTGGGTGAGCAATTGTTTACCCGTCAGTCGTGCATGACCTGCCACGCAACCAGTCTCGAACAGGCGCAGAAGGGCCCTTATCTCGGAAACATCGCCCAAACCTATTCCCGAGGAGAATTGGCGGGGAACATCCTGGACCCGCAGAAGACCATCGCGCAAGGGTTCGCCACCGAGTCCTTCACGCTGAAGGATGGGACCCAGCAGATGGGATTCGTGACTCTGGAAAGCGCCGACGAGGTCAAGGTCCGCAACATCTCCGGGCAGGAGTTTGCATGGAAGACGGCGGACATCGTCAAGCGCGAGAAACTTCCGATCTCAATGATGCCGGCCGGCTTGGTCAGTGGCATGACGCTCGAGGAGTTCGCCGGACTGCTCGATTATCTCGAAGCACTTTCGAAAAAGTAATTGTTCCTACTTCGGCGGAGTTGCCTGAGCCGCTTTCTTTGCCTGAATGGCCTGATAGAGCGGCTTCCCGGTTTCTTTTTGATGGCGGATTTCCAGGCCGGCGTAAAACGCGAAAGCAGCGAGCAGCACGAAAACAAACGTCGCGCCGAAGTTGCTGCCGGCGGACGGTGCTGGAGCATAGGACGGGCGCGGCGATGGCTTCGCAGGGGAGGGGGATAGTTCCGCTTCGCGGGTGATCGGTGAGTTCCCGGACGGTTTCTCCGCAGTAAGAGCGTCGATTTCTTCCTCGCTCAAGGTGAAATCAAATGCGACATCGCCGATATTCACCGAGGCACCGCTGCGCAGTGGAATCACCTCAAGACGTGTGCCGTCGAGCTTGATTCCGTTAGTCGAACCGATGTCGTGCAGCTCATAGCCACCCTTGATGCGGCGCATTTCGGCGTGTTTGACCGAAACCGAACCCGAGTCGATGGCGATGTCGTTCTCACTTCCGCGGCCCAAGGAAACCACTTGGCGGTCCAATTGGAATCGGTAGGGCTGGGCATTCTTCTCCGGGACGGTGATGGTGACGCGTGGCATTTGGGTAAAACGGTGGGGTTCGCCCATTTCTAGCGTGAAAGCTCCGTGGTTTGCACGAAAATTTCCTGCCGACTAGAGCGAGAAAGTCACGTGAACGATGACCGGAATCGTTTCACCATCCGCCAGCGAGGGCGTGGCGGAGAATTTCCACGAGCGCGCGGCTGCCACGGCGGCTTGGTCGAGTTCGGCATTTCCGCTGCTGCGGTAGAGCGAGGTCGCGCTGGCGGAGCCGTTAGGGCGGACCTGGATGAGCACCGCAGCCTTGCCGGTGATTTTGTTCGCCTTCGCCTTGGTTGGATAGCGGGGTGGGGGCGCTTGGAGAAGCTTGGGTGGGGCGGAGGGCTTGGGACGTTTCACCGCAGGGCCGTGGCCATTACCGGAGCCCGGTTTTCCTTTGGACTTTGAAACCGATTTCCCGGGTGATCCTGCCGCAGGGGAGGGGGTAGAATCCCCGGTGGCCTCCGCAACCGGCGGGGCCGGTGGGGTGTTTGAAATCAGTTGCAGGGGCTGGATTGGAGGCAGAACGATCGTGGATTCCAACTCCGGATAGGCGAGAAACGGTCGCAAAACCGGTGGCCGCAGACTCGCGGGATGGGCACTGGCGGGCTGGGCCTGCGCAGGAAGGCTCATTTCAAAGTCCGCGCCGCCGTCGGATGGTCCGGTGTCCAGCGAATCTCCCGAACCCTGGCCGTTCAGGGCAATGGCGAGTGCGATCACTCCGGCACACAGGTGAATGACCAATGAGGCCACCATGCCCTTTCCTCCAAAGCCAGACAGTTTCCGCGGCCTCGTCGGTGCAACGCCCGGAGCCTCCAGGAGCGGAACTCCAGAAGGCCTTTTAAAAACAGGCTTTGATGGATGGGGGGTCATGGATGCGGATCAATGGCCGCCGAGGTTGGTAGGCTTGTAACCTCCATCCTTGGAAGGACCACCGAAATCGAAGCCGAATATCACCCAGAACTCGGCGTTGGGGGAGGAGTCGGTCAGACCTGCCAGCGTGACGACGTCGAGATGGGTATTGGCGGACGGCAGCCACTGGAACGATGGGCCGAGAAGAGCTTGGGACTTCTCATCCGTGGTGTGCGACCATTTGCCTTCCACTCCCATCGAGAAACAACTGTCGACGAGGGTTTTGGAAATACCGCCAGAGACGGCGAACTCATCGGTCCTGTCACCCCAAACCTGGGTTTCATGGATGAGGTTGACCCCCCAGTGCCAGCCTTGACCGAAATCGTCACCAAACAGGATCTTGGATTCGAGCACGTCGCTGCCCTCATGCGCGAAGGCGTATTCGAGATAGAGCGTCGGATTCAGCGGGATGACGCCCCAATCGGCCAACGCATAGCGGAGCTCAACGGCGACTTCGTCCTGCTGCCAGCCCTTGTCATCGCTGTTGTCGTGGATCGCCTTCTCGTAAATATCCAACTGCATGCGGAAGGGCAGGCCTATTTCAAACTCGGTCTGCGAACGCTGGGTGACCCGACCGCCGTCGAAGGTGCGGGCGCGATACCACTGCTCGACTCCCATTTCCCAAGGGTCCTTCTGCACGTAAATCCGGGTAAGGCTGAAGCGGCGTTGTTTGACCCATTCTGGCTCGCCATTCACGCCATCCGCCCGATCTTCCTGAAGTTCGGTGCCGCTGACGATCACATCGCCCACCACCGGCGGCGGGGCTGCGTCTTGGGCTGAAATGGACCCCATAGGGATGACGAAGGCGAGGTGAGCTGCGAGTGAGCGGAATTTCATAGGAGCAGTTCAAACGAAACGACGATTTAAAATCTTTGAACGAATTTCAGCAAAGTCATTTTCCTGCCATGATCCCTGATGGTTCGCCGACTGGAGATGCCGGGACTCCAGGCGCTCGGAGATTGTCCTTGAATCCACCGGTTCAAGCAGCCTGTATGGATTGAGAAATAGCGGTCATTTATGTCCCCACACGCGATCCATATCCGCTCCTACAGCCCTGATTTGACGGTTGAATTCGAACTTCCGCCGGGCAATCACGCCAGTATCGGAGCATCGCCCGCTGCGGAAGTGACTCTGCCCCTGACTGGGATCGCCCCGATCTGGTGCACGATCGGCCGTTTTCTCGATGGAAGACTGTTTCTCGCGGAAAATGATGGAGCCATTTCTCAGCGCATTGATCTCCCCGCAACACTCTCGCTGCCGCCTTACCGTTTCATCGTGTTTCAGCCGACCGATCCCGCGTGAACTGGGCTTCCTGACGGCGGTCTGGCGATAGGATTCCGTATTGCACCAGAAGTGCGGCCTGGTAGCCTGAAAAACTAAGATTTTCATCGGGGCCTTGTCGCTCCGTCGTCGCGTTTTTTTCTCCCGGCATGATCAATGGCAAGTCCAGGGCGAGGTTCCTGGAAATCTCACCGCCCCCAAAAAGCCAAGCCGTGCAGCCCAGAATCACTCAACTTTTGAATTTCTGCATCAAATGTCCGTCTGAAAGGCGCTGCGAATCTGAAGAATCCAACAGAAACCGGAACTTTCAATCGTTACGGGTTGTAAATCGAGCAATTCTATCCCTAGCTCGCTCCTGCCCCGTATTCATTCCATGAGCGACCACTCCATCCAGGCTCCAAGCCCAGAGTACCTCGGCGAGCTTCTCCCCCAATACGGGATCGAGTCTTTCATCGCGCAGGGCGGAATGGGCGCGGTTTACAAGGGCCTCCAACTTTCACTGGATCGAGACGTCGCCATCAAGGTGCTCCTTTACGAATTCGGCGAAGACGCCGAATTCCGGGAGTCGTTCACCACCGAAGCCAAGGCGATGGCCCGCCTCAACCACCCCAATCTTCTCGGCGTGTTCGACTACGGCGACGTCGATGGGATGCCCTACATCGTCATGGAATACGTCGATGGCGGGTCGCTCCATCAGGCGGCTTGGAACAAGGTGCTAGACCCCTCAAAAGCGGTTGCCATTATCAAGGGCATCTGCGACGGACTTGCCCATGCCCACGGGCACAACATCGTCCACCGCGACATCAAGCCGTCCAATATCCTTCTTACACCGAAGGGGGAGCCCAAGGTCGCTGATTTCGGCCTCGCTCACGCGACCGATTCGGATAAAGCCGGGCTCGTCATGGGAACGCCCGGCTACACCGCGCCGGAGGTCTTTCAAAACCCGGACCAAGCCGGAAAACTGGCGGATGTCTATTCCGTTGGCGTCATTCTTCACCAATTGCTCACTGGCATCGACCCTGCAGGATCCTTGGTGCCACCGAGTCAGGTAACGGCCCACCCCCGCCTTGATCTGATCTGGCGCAAGGCGACCCATATCACTCCTGCCCTCCGCTACCCGAGCGTCGCGGCGATGGCGGCAGACCTTGGGGATTGGGCTGCACTGAGCCAGAAAAAGGTGCCGGTCGCCAGCGAGAAGAAGGCACCGAATCGGACTCTCGTTCCTCGACGCCACATTGAAACCCGCACCCGCGGAGGTGGCGGCATTCTCGTCAAACTTCTCCTCCTCGGCATTCTCGCGGCCTTCGGTCTCTTCGTTTACCAGCAACGCCAGAAACAGAAGGAAGCGAACGCCATTAACACGAGTCCCATCATCGTGGTGCCTCGCGCGCCCGAGCCCGAAGTAGCGCCGAAGCCAATACCGTCCGATCGGGTTAAGACTCCACCGAGGCCCGATCCCGGCCCCTCCGAGGTCCGCCCACACGATGAACCCGTCGTTCCGCCAGTCGTGGATTCCGGGCCGGAACCCGAGCCCAAGCTGGATCTGAACCTACCGGACGGCGACACCGAACTGCATCAGCGCGCCATCGGCTTGATTGGCGATGCCCGCAAGAAGCGCGACAAAGCACTCTCCGAAAACGCCCGCGCATTGATTTTCCAACTTGGCAGCCGGGCCCGAGGTTACAAAGGGGATCAGGCCGCCTTTATCGAACGCCTCAAGGGAGATGTCATCGATAATCGAGTCCCCCAGACAGACGGTATTTTTGGTCTCCCCGAGGAACTGGTCAGCGACTTCGCGCAGGCCCGCTCCAAAGAGGAGGCGATCGACAAAAGCTACAGTTCGGAGCTCACGCGAATCCGTGACGCCTATCTATCCCGCCTCAGCAAGGCCGCCGCCGAAACTCCCGACATGGATCTCAAGCAGCGCCTGCTTGCCCAAGCGGAGCGTGCGAAAGATCTAGACTCCTGGGTCCAACTGCTTGCCCCCGAGTCCAAGGCGCTTTCTAGGCAAAGCTCCGGTGCCTACGGCTCCGGGGGATTCCCCGGCAAATGGATTTTTCAAAACAACGAACACGAGGAGCGCTGGATCGCACATGCAGATGGCAAATTGACGGTTGTCACTCAAGCTTGGGAGGTGACTTGGATCATCCTCAATGACGGGACTCTCGAGATCAGATGGGCGGACAAAAAACCTTCAATTTTCACCCGCGATGGCGAAGGCTGGAGCGGCAAAGATTCCTATGGGAAAAAAGCCACTCTCGCCCGTGGCGACTGGTGACACGCCCCTTTTTCCTCCATTCTACGTTGCTGCGTTTTTAGACGATCAATTGCGAGGTCCAAGGACGTTATCTAGTGTCAGCCCTCGCCGTGTTTTTAAAACCCTACATCCTCGCCCCTCTTGGCATCATTCTTGCCTCCCTCCCGGCCCATGGCGCCGGGCCGGATTTCATCGGGCAAATCCAACCCATTTTGGAAAGCAACTGCGTCCGCTGTCATAATGACGACAAGACCAAAGGCGGCCTCCGCATCGACAGCTACGAAGCAATCATGAAAGGTGGCGACACGGGTGACGCCATCGTGCCCGGTGATCCCACCAAGAGCGAGTTGTTGATCCGTGTCCACCTCCGACCTATCGACGAGGGCGTGATGCCGGACGAGGGCATGGCACTCACGACCGAACAGGTTAGCTTGCTTGATGACTGGGTGCGCAACGGCGCAAACTGGCCAAAAGGCGTGACCCTGACCGAGCGCAAACCAGAGCCCGTCAAACGCGTCGCCATGCCCACCAAGGTCCCCTCATCACCCGCCGAGACCGCCGCGATGATCGATGAAATTCTGAAACGCGAGAATGCCGGCTCCGAGGCGATTACCACTGAAACGATCGACGACACGGCATTCCTCCGCCGCACCACCATCGATCTGATCGGCCGCATCCCGACGATGGAGGAAATCAGCGAATATGATCGCTGGGGCTCAGATCGGCGCGCGAAACTCGTCGATAAACTCCTCGCCCATTCCCGTTTTTCGGACCGCTGGACCGTCTTCATGTCGGACATGTTGCGCATTCGCTCGGACATACCGGGCGGCAATCAATTGCTCGCGTATATTCACGGCTCGCTAG
>JBBQDJ010000128.1:0-9105 GCA_038319595.1 Verrucomicrobiales bacterium | reverse complement strand
CTCCGCATGAACTGGGTCAGGTTTCGCATTTCAACATTTTGAGCGTGCAAGGGCAGGACAAGACGTGCTCAAGCGGCATGCGGCTGCACCTCACGGCTGATCCGTTCGCCATTTTCGCGTTCGGCGCGCATGAGGTCATCGTCGAGTTGTAGGCGCAGCCAGAAGCCGGGCGAGGTACCGAAGTAGCGGCTGAAGCGTAGATCGTAATCCGGCGTGCAGCGGCGGCGGCTTTTCTTCATGTCCGTAAGATGAGGCGAGGGAATGCCGGTCATGCGGGAGACTTCGGCTTGCGAAACTTCCCACTCAGACAAGGTCTCACGCAGCGTCTCGGCGACGAAGTTCTCTAGGGGAAGCAGGTCTTTTTCTCGTTTCATGGTCTTTAATGGTAATCGGTGATTTTCACAGCGGACGCCTTTCCGTTAAATCGCCTCTAAGGTTCGGGGATCCCAAGGTCCTTGCAGATTTTCTTCACCAAGAGATCTTTCACTTCCGAGTGCCGCGGAACCGCCGAACGCCGGTTGGTGGAGCGGTTTCTCCACCATGAGTGATTTCCGCCCTCGCGGACCAATTCGCAATCATGTCGGCTCAAGTGGCTGATGAAAGCCCGCCGCTTCATACGGTGACAAGCTCTTCGGTGTAACTGCCGTTCGCACTTGCCCTCGCCTCCTCACGGTTGAACTCCAGAGCTTCCACGAGGATTTCCCGCAAAGACGCCATGAGTTCATCCTTGGTTCTTTCCTGCGCGTTGACGCCTGGAATTTCTTCGATCCATCCGACCCACCAGTCGCCGTCCTGTTGGGTGATCGCCGTGTAGGTTGATTTCATGGGATTAGATTGGCATGGAAGCGGAATTCCCGCAACTGTCGATGCAAGCTGAAATAGACGACGAGCATTTTTCCTGCGTTCGGGCAGGTTGAGGATGTTGTTGAGAGTGCCCTTGCATCACCGATGGAGCGCCTCAAGCACCGCCTGTGGTTGGATTCGGCGACACGGAGGATCAAGTTACTTCGCGAGATCCTCCAACAGCCGGTTTTTCTCCGGACCTTCGGGGAGCGTATTCGCCCAGTTCCTCGCGCTGTCGGGGAATCGCTTCGACATCATCCTTGAGTAGTTGGCGGTAGCGTCATTCCGGAAGTCTCCGGGCGGCTGACGGTTGATCCACTCGCCGGCGGCCTGATAGTCGTCGTTGATCCATTTCGTGAGGAGCGGCTTGGCGGTATCTACCACCTTCTCGGGCGGCAGGGAATTTCCCATCCACTCAAGCCAAGTCGCGGGGCGATCGAGCGCCTTGTTGCTTTGTGAGATCCCTTCCGCGAGGTTCACTGATTCACTCTCCGAAAGTTGGCCCATCCAGGGCTCCACCTTGCCGCTGGAAGTGGAGGCCAGGCCGTTGCCGAGTCCTCTTAAAACCTCGCTGGCATCGGTCGGTGCGAGTGGCGATAGACGAAGCTCGGTTAACAAGGCCTCACGGGCACCATCATCATAAAGATTTCGGGCGAGGCGATTGGCCGCCTCCACGCGGGATTTGCCTTCGAGTTTCGAAAGCCCAGCCAAAGCCAGCGCGGGATCTCGTCCAGCGGCACTTCCAATGATCGATGCCAAACTCGTTCGATACTGCTCACCTAACAATTCTCGATTCTTCTCCAGCCACGCGAATGCGGATGCCGGATCAGACTTCCCCCACGATTCAAAGATTCCGGACGGAAAGCCCACCTCATCGCGATGAGCTAAGGCAAGTTCCGCGGCGGTTTCACTTTGGCGCGTCGCGGATAGCGACAGAACAACGGACAAAAGGGTCGTTCGATCTTCCTTAGCCAGCGCACTATCGACTAACAGGTCGTCGACAACCTGCTTCAGTTCCTTGGGCGAAAGATCGATCAAGCGGCCGATCCATTCGCGAACCTCTTCCTCGACCTTCAGCCGGGTCTCGGGATCTGTCTTCGATTCGAGACTCCTCAGGCGGAGATAGGCGGCAGCAAGCTCGTTCTTCAGATCGGCGGCGGGGATCTTTCCTGCGAGAATGGCGCGCTTGGTGATGCGGCTGAGCTCATGTGGGTCATCGGAATCCCGCTCGGGCAGACCCATCGCTGTGGCGCGTTTGACGAGTGATTCATGCTCGATCTGCAAGCGATCGGCGGTGGTCTTCTCACGAGCTCCCCACCCGAGGAGGGCGATGATCAACAGCAGGGAAATGAGTCGGAATGGTTTCATGGCAGTGGGCTCATTGGCCACCGATGGCGTTTAAGGCGATCGCCCGCTTTGCGGGATCATTGATGCGGTTAGCGAGATCAACCGCCGTCGCGTGATCGAGCTTCTGCTTGCTGCCCTGGGAGGCACTAACAAGGAAGTTGCTGATCAATTCATCAGACGGCTGATCGGTCTGCAGGCGGTTGATGGTGGTGTAGATCTGCCCCGCGTCCCAGCCGTTACTGAAGCCCTTTCCAATCATCGAGCCGATGTAGGAATCGCCTTCATTGGACTTGTCGGCCAGCCAAGTGCGGATGGAAGGGACCTCATCGCCAGTGAGCTGATCGGCCTTTTTTCCCAGCGCGAACATCGCCTGACCGGCGGCGGCCTCGGAGAGGTGGGGGATCTCCTCTGAGGTCGGATTGATCCGCTCGAAGAACGCATCCGCATCGACAAGATCGCCGGATTCCATCGCCCTGTTGAGGAAAGGTTTCATCACCTCGGCGACTTCCGATGGCTTCAGGCCGCTGGTGCGTGCAACGTTGGCGAAGGCCGCCTGATCCTCCGCTTTTAAATCGCGAAATCGCCACGACTGGAGTGTCGGCAGGCGGTCTGATGGATCGAGTGCGGCGATGCGGCTGCCGTCCATGGTCTTCAGATAGATTAGGCTTTCATACTCTTGCCTCACGCCTGAAGTGCCTGCGAGTGAGCGGCTGTCGAAAAGCCCGGCGGCGATCTGCTTGTCCAGCCACACAAGCGCCTGCGGGCCGTCGCGCAGCATCCATTTTTCAAAGAGCCCCGAGCGCTTCGAAAGCTGCTGCTGGATCTCCCGCGGCGTCTTTCCAGCGAATCCCTCCTCGATGATCGCGAAGGCCCGGGCGGGTTCCTTTTCCACGAGGACTTCGAGCAATTTTCCCACGATGCGCTCGCGATCCTCCTCGGAAAGATCCGCAGCACGGGCGTCGGCGATCATGCTTTCCAAGGTCGCGACATCGAGACTGCGCCACTGGCTGTCGAGCATCAGGGACTTGCGGGCTGCCGCAGGGTTGCCGGTATCCGCGCCCCGCAGGATGGCGGCGAGCTTGGCCATGCCGGTAGGACCGGATTTCGCGAAGGCCTTGGCGCTGGGCCCGGATTTTTCATCCTCCGCTGCGGATTCCAAGCGGTTTCCCCAATTTTCGATCCGTTGGCTGAGTCGTGCGTTTTCCGCCACTAGGTGTCCGGCGCTACGATGCTGGAGCATGACAAAGCCCAGCCCCCCGGCAATCGCCAGCAGTAGTAAAAAATCTGGCAAGGAGAAGGAGCGAGGTTTCATGAGGCGTGGTTCGCCAAAGCTTACTGAGCGGAAGCCAAAAAGCCAGCGAGGAAGAAAAACTGTCCACTCTGCGGGTCGAATTTCCAATGCCGCGACCCGCTCGCCACTCCTTAGTGCACTCCAAACTCTTCCCAAACAGATGTTAGTCTATCAATCGCAGCTTCAAAGCGAGTGATGAAAAGCAGCATTCCCTGCACGTTGCCTTCTCCATCGGTGATCTTGGTAAGATGGAGGGCCTACCGCTGGAATATTTCAAGTGGGGCACGCGTAAGGAGACCCCATGCTAAATAGGAGATTCGTGATCGGAGCCTTTGGATGGATCGTCAGTGGGGCGGTCGTAAAAGCTGAGTACCCGGCTCGGCCCGCCATGGTCAACTCGGTGCAAATCGAGGGCGGATTCTGGGGTCCACGGATCGATACGAATGCGAAGGTGACCTTGCCAAACAATCTGCAGTTCATGGAACAAACCGGGCGAGTTGCCGCTTTCGATCGAGTCGCTGGTGTGGGCGGGGCAGCGGGTGACAACGATGTGTCTGTATCAGATTCGGATGTATACAAAATTCTTGAAGGAGCTGCCTACACCCTGCAGTTGCGGCCGAATGATGTAGATGTGGCAGAGATTTCTCGACAAGTGGGTCGCGTGATCGCCGCCCAAGAGAAAGATGGGTTTCTTTGTCCGAGGATGACGCTGAAAGGTAAGGACCTGCGTTGGGAGGATCTTCGTAAGTCCCATCTGCTCTACAGTGCGGGTCACCTGTTTGAAGCAGGAGTTGCCTGGCAGAGTGCGACGGGAAAGAACGATCTACTGGGCGCATCGACGAGATTTGCCGATCTCATCGACAGTCGATTCGGCCCGGAGAGAATTCACGAAACTTCTGGCCACCAGGAAATCGAACTTGCTTTGGTTAGGCTCTATCATGCGACCGGCGAAGAAAAGTATCTCAATCTCAGCCGATTCTTTTTGGAACAACGCGGCCACGTGCACGGTGGCGAGAAGCGGGTTCCCGGCGTGAAGTCGCGTGCGGCGGACTACAATCAGGATCGGCTCCCTCTGGCCGAGGCGGAGCACGCCGTAGGGCATGTGGTCCGAGCGGGATACACTTATGCCGCCATGACCGACATCGTGGCCCTCCAAGGTCACGAGGGATTCCGCATTGCCCTCGACCGGCTCTGGGATGATGTGATCGGCAGTAAACTCTACATCACCGGCTCTTCGGCGACTGGCCAGTATTACGATGAAGGCTTTGGAGATTCCTATCATCTGCCGAACGAAACCGCCTACTGCGAAACCTGCTCAACCATCACCAACGTCATGTGGAGTCATCGAATGGCGCTTCTGCATGAGGATGCATCGTATATCGATGTCATGGAGCGTGCGCTCTACAATGGTGTCCTTGCAGGGATCTCACTTTCGGGCGACCAGTATTTCTACACGAATCCGCTTGCTAGCCGAGGCGCGTTCAAGCGCAGCCCGAGTTGGGATCCGGCCTGTTGCCAATCGAATCTGGTGCGGATCATTCCACAGATTGGAACGATGGCCTACGCGACTGCGCCGGAAACCGTTTTTGTGAACCTGTTTGTTGCTGGCGAAGCGAAGTTGAAACTGCAGAAAGGCACGGTGAACTTGAGCGTGGAAACTGAATATCCGTGGGAGGGCAAGGTGCGGATCACGGTGAAGGAAAGCATCAAAGAACCATTCACAGTTGCCGTTCGGATTCCCGGATGGGCAGCTGAAAAGCCGGTCCCAAGTACTCTCTATCATTATTTGAAACCCGCGAATGAACATCTTGCCCTAAAGGTGGCTGGAGAGTCTCTCAAAACGGTGGCGACGGAAAAGGGCTACGCTCGTCTGACCCGCGCGTGGAATGCGGGAGACGTGGTCGAATTGAATCTTCCCATGCCAGTAAGGCGGGTGATTTCGCACGAGCGGGTTGAGGCAAACACCGGGCTTGTCGCCCTTGAGCGTGGCCCGATTGTTTATTGCATCGAAGCGATCGATCACGGCGATCAGCGGACCAATGCCATTGTGCTTCGCGATGATGCGCCACTGCAAGCCGAACGGCGCAAGGATCTGCTAGGCGGTGTCGTAGTCGTGACAGCGGATGCCGCCATTGCAGCGGAATCAGCTTGGGGTGAGCCGGCCACAGTTCGTTCACAAAAACTGTTAGCGATTCCTTACTTTGCCTGGGCCAATCGGAAGGTCGGATACATGGACATCTGGATTGCCCGTGACCCTGTCAGTTCGACTCCGCTACCGCGTGTGACAGCGATCCACGATGCGAAAATCACGGACTCTGCCAAAGGTGGAGGTTCCTTCGAAGCACTACGCGACGGCCGTCATGGGCCGAGATCAGAAAGCCGTAACACACCCAGCGTGACATTGAAGGGACAAGACGAGGGTAAAGCATGGATTCAATGTGAATGGAACGAGCCTCGTGAACTGGACCGTAGCTCCGTTTATTGGGCGGTGGATCGGCGGAGTCAGGTCTACTGGGGCGAACGCATCCGCGGCGTGGATCTCGCATTACCGCGTGCGTGGAGAGTGCTATATCAAGAAGGCGATGAATGGCGGGAAGTGAAGACGTCGGATGAATACACGCTCCGGCTCGATCTGCCAAACGAGGTGAGGTTCTCTCCGATCAAGACCCGCGCGATACGCCTCGAAATCGATACAGCCACATCGCCCAGCGCCATCCAAGAGTGGGGTCTGAATTGAACAATCTCACTCCGTATTCCCAGTATCCCGAGTTGTGCATAGGCCCTTCGTTCCGGCGGAGTCACTGGCCGGTGTGCCGCTCAAGGGTGGCACCAAGATGTCTAACCATGAGTCGACCTTGATAAAGCCGGTTGCCAGCACGGACGGGAACCAAGCCAGCTCTGAAAGCCGCAATTGAACGAGAGAAACAACCGTTAAATCCCGTTCAACTAGATCACCAGGCTCCTGAGAATCAGCGAGAGTGGAAAAAATTGATTGATTTCTGGCTCTACGAACGAAGCCAAATCCCGCAAAATTCCTTCCCGACGCATCCCAAACGTATTCCATGAACCACATTCGGCTCTTTCTACTCGCGATTTTCACGATTGCGGCACTGCCTGCTGCATCCGCTGCAGAGCCGCTGCGCTACAATCGAGACATCCGGCCTATTTTGTCGGACAATTGCTTCGCGTGCCATGGGCCGGACAAGGCAAAGCAGAAATCCGGATTGCGGCTGGATGTGCGCGAGCTGGCGATTGCACCCGCGAAGTCGGGTGACATCGCGATCGTGCCGGGGAAAATCAGCGAAAGTGCACTCGTCGCGCGCATTTTTTCTGACGATACGGATGAGATCATGCCGCCGCCGAAGGCGCACAAGACACTCACGGTGGCACAGAAGGAGACCCTCAAACAATGGATCGCCGAAGGTGCGCAGTATGAAATGCACTGGGCATTCCAGCCGGTGCAGCCGGTGAGGGTGCCGGGCGCGGCGGATCTCCCGAAGGCGGATGCGGCGCTGCTGCAATGGCCGAAAAATCCGATAGACTGGTTCATTTTACAAAAGCTCACCGAGCAAGGGCTCAAACCTTCGCCGCATGCGGAGGCAGGCACGCTGGCACGGCGCATCGCACTCGATCTAACGGGTTTGCCGCCGCGCGCTGAAGCGCTGAAGCGTTTCAATCCCGCGCAGCTCGATGACTACATCACGATAAATTTTTCCTCGCCGCATTACGGCGAGCGCATGGCAGTGGACTGGCTGGACGCGGCGCGCTTTGCCGACACGCAGGGCTATCAGAACGATCCCGATCAAGACATGCACCCGTGGCGCGATTGGGTGATCGCGGCATACAACAAGAACATGCGCTTCGACCAGTTCACCATCGAGCAGCTCGCGGGCGACCTGCTGCCGGGCGCGACGATCGAGCAGAAGGTGGCAACGGGATTTCATCGCAACCACCGGGTAAATGTGGAGGGCGGCGTTATCGCGGCGGAATACATCGCGGAATACACGGCGGACCGTGTGGAGACGACGGGTGAGGTGTGGCTGGGTTTAACATTCAACTGCACGCGCTGCCACGACCACAAGTTCGACCCGCTCACCCAAAAAGATTTTTATAGCATGAAGGCGTTCTTCAACAATGTGGGTGAGCAGGGCGACGGCGTAATGGACAAGGTCGTAACAGCTTCGGCGGAGTTGGAGAAACAAACCGCACCGCTGCAGGCCGAGGCTAAGGCGCTTCAGGAGAGCCTCGCTAAGCAGGATGTTAACCCGGCAGTCGTGCGCACATGGGCCAACCGGCTTGTGAAGCAGCGGCTCGCATGGCAGCCATTCGAGGTCTCGAAGGTCACGGCGTCGCGAGGAAATCCGAAGGCGTCCAGCGATGCGCGCGCCTTTGATCTCAGTCCCTTGAAGGGTGGGAAGCCAGACGGGAAGCGTGGCAAGAAGGCTGCCAAAGCGAACCCCGAGGAGCAGGTCCTTGTGACGGTGAAAATTCCCGCCGGCAAGAAAATCATGGCGTTACGCCTCGAATGCTCCACCGAGGCCGATGATGCAAACGTCACGCTTGGGCGCATCTCGGTGCAGGGTGCAAAGAAGAAGGCACTCGCGATGTCCGGCGCAGCTGAAGGGATTTCGCTAAAGTCCACCGAGGCCGAACGCGCGCTGACACTTTCGAGCGGGAAAAGCGTGACGCTTTCACCGGGGCCTAACAAACCACCGGAGTCGCTCGTGTGGCAACTTGCAGCCCCGTTAGAAACGAAGGGCGCGGGCGAGACACTGGAAATTTCCATCGCGGTGAATAGCAGCGTCAGTGAGACCGAGTGGCGGATTCTGTTCACCGAAGCGCCCACGGATCAGCTCGTCGCCGAGGCCACACTCGATCTCGCCGAGAAAAATCCAGCGACACTTATCCGCGCCGAGGCAGCCACGTTAGAACGGGAATTCCTGCTTGCTCGCACCGAGGCAAAAGACGCCCGCTCAAAAATCGCCGGGCTGAACGAGCGCATCGAGGCCATCCGCCAACGGCAACCGTCGGCCATCGTGATGAGCGAACTCGCAAAGCCGAAGGATACGTTCATCCTCATGCGCGGCGCGTATGACCAACCGGGTGAAAAAGTCAGCGCGGCCACGCCCGCGGTTCTGCCACCGCTGGCAAAAGATGAGCCTGCAAACCGCCTCGGACTCGCGCGCTGGCTCGTCAGCGCGGAGCATCCGCTCACGGCTCGCGTGACGGTGAACCGGCTGTGGCAGTCCGTCTTCGGCACAGGACTCGTGCGGACGAGCGAGGATTTCGGATCGCAGGGCGAAGCGCCGAGCCATCCTGAATTGCTCGACTGGCTCGCAGGCGAATTCGTGCGCAGCGGCTGGGATATACAGCACATGTTGCGGCTCATGCTCACCAGCGCGACGTATCAGCAAAGCTCGCGCGTCACGTCCGCGCTCATCGCCGCTGATCCGGACAATCGTCTAATCGCGCGCGGCCCGCGCTTCCGGATGAATGCGGAATTTGTCCGCGATCAGGCGCTCGCAGCCGACGGATTGCTCTAGGAAAAAGTGGGCGGCAAGTCCGTGAAGCCGTATCATCCGCCGGGTCTTTACGAACTCGTCACCGCCGGCAAAGGGACGAAG
>JBBQDJ010000127.1:0-9122 GCA_038319595.1 Verrucomicrobiales bacterium | reverse complement strand
CCGAGGCTCTCGACATTGGTCTGAAATCGCTGCGCTGGCTGGCGTCCATCCAACGCACTCAGGCGGGTCATTTCCGGCCCATCGGTAGCAACGGCTTCTACACCAAGGAAGGCGCACGCGCTGACTTCGATCAACAGCCGGTGGAGGCGCAAGCAATGGTCTCCGCTTGTCTCGAAGCTTTTCTAACCACTCGTGATCCGTTTTGGACGGTCGAGGCCAAGCGTTCCTTCGAGTGGTTTCTCGGTCGCAATGATCTCGGCCTTGCCCTCTATGACTCCACCACCGGCGGTTGTGGTGACGGCCTCCATGCCGATCGCGTCAACGCCAACCAAGGTGCCGAGTCGTCTCTCGCCTTTCACTTGTCCCTCGCTGAAATGAGCAATGCCGACCAGTTGATCATCCCTTCACCCCATTTTTCCTTATGAAATCCATCCCTCTTCATCGGCACGACATTATGTTGCTGCCGGAAAGCTCCCGAGTGCTGATCCGTCCGTTCATCCCATCCGAACCCCACCGAATCGCCTCGATTCTCGGCAGGGCGTTGGCGTTCAGTGAAGAGGAGGTTCTCGACAAACTGCAGGGCGTGCACCGTGAGTTCGAATCCCGCCACTACGACATCGAGGATATCCTATGGCATTACTACCTCAAAGTGCAGCCGCACATTCTCACCACCAAGCCTCTAACGAAAGCGCGGGAAATGTTGATCGGCGCGTTGTTCTCCGGTGAGTATTCGCTGGAGTCGGCCGCACTGTTCAATCCCTCCATCGTGCCGCATCCCGACCAGAGCGGCGTCCCAGCAGGTGGGCTGCGATTCGTGATGAGCCTGCGCGCGACGGGTGAGGGACACATCTCATCCATCGAGTTTCGCGCCGGAGAAATCGCCGCGAACGGCGTGATCACTCTCAATCCTGTTTCCCGCTACGTGACGCTGCCGGAGGTGGTTCCCAATCCGACCTATCGAAAGAAGAGTTTCATTTTGAAGTTTCACGAGATGGGCTTCGACAACGACTACGCCTCCGCCGTCATGGCTGCGTTGGGGAACACCTTCAGCCGCAGCGACCTCAACCAAAGTGTCGGCACCGTGCGGCATGAGCACTCGCCGGGAAATCACGATCTCCAGCGCACCCTGGAGTGCATCCAATGGCTCGCGGATTCTAACTACGAACTCCGCTTCTCGCCGAAGCTCGGCATGAGCGAGCGCATTATTTTTCCTGTGTCGGCGAATGAGAGCAATGGCATCGAGGATGCGCGCTTCGTGCGCTTCACCGAAGACGACGGCACGGTGATGTATTATGCCACCTACACCGCTTACAACGGCCGCGCCATCCTACCCCAGTTTCTTGAGACCGAGGATTTCCTGCATTTCCGCGTGCTCACGCTCAACGGCACGGCCGTCCAGAACAAGGGGATGGCGCTATTTCCGCGCCGTATCGACGGCCGCTACGCCATGCTTTCCCGGCAGGACGATGAAAACCTGTTCATCATGTTTTCCGACAATCCCCACTACTGGAGTGATCCGCAAATCCTCATGCGCCCCGTCGAGGTTTGGGAGTCCTTCAAAGTCGGCAACTGCGGCTCGCCGATCGAAACCAAGGCCGGTTGGTTGGTTATCACCCACGGCGTCGGGCCGATGCGCAAGTATTGCATAGGCGCGATCCTGCTCGATCTCCACGATCCCACCAAAGTCATCGGTCGGCTCAAGGAACCGCTGCTCTCTGCGGAGGGAAATGAACGTGAAGGCTACGTACCCAACGTCGTTTACAGTTGCGGCTCGCTGATCCACGGCAACCAACTGATCTTGCCATATGCGATGAGCGACAAGGCCACCGCGATCGTCAGCATTGATCTGGACGAGTTGCTCGCCGCCTTGAAACAGTGAGCGGATGACGGGATCTAACTTTGACAGCCGAAGAAGTGCCGCTTGGCGATCAGGTCACAGACCGCGGGCGGCACACTTTCCTTCCATGCCTCGTCTCCGGCTGCGATTTTTTTTAACACGTCACGCGAGAAGATGCTGAGATACTCCGGTTTGAAATTGTCGAGGTCCACGAAGCTGCCGCGGTCGGCGAGGTAGCCATAGAGCTTTCTGAGCTCGGGCGCGACTTCGAGATTCTCGATCGTCGTTAGATCGCCGGTCGTGGCACTTTTGAGCGGATAGACATAGAGTTTGAGGTTGTTTTTGAACAGCCTGCCGAACGATTCGAGAATCCCGCCGGGAAGCTGCGTGTAGTATTTCTCCTCGAATAATTCCACCAGACTCGGCACCCCCATCACGATGCCGATCCGTTCTTTGGTTCGCCACGAAATGTAGGCGGCGAGGCGGTAATACTCGAAATAGTCGGATATCAGCACGGTCATCCCGCAGGCGGCTAACAGATCGGCGCGAGCAAGGAAATCGCGGCGGTCGATCTGGTCGCCGCCGTTGAGTAGGTTCCGCATGGTCAGCTCGAACAAGGGCAGGATTTCCCGGCCCGCGACCGCGGGGTCGGCTTTGAATTTCTCCAACGCGCATTGCAGCATGTCGAAGTTCACATGCGTGGGTGGTCGGAAACTGCCGCGCTCGACGAGCACTGCCTTTTTATACAGCACCTCGGACGGTTGGAGCACCTCGCCATCCGCTCCGAACATCGCCGCGCCGCTGAGGCCGAGTTGCACCAGTTTCAAGCTGATCAACCGGTTGTCCACCGCCCGGAACTCGATGCCTTTGAACTCGATCACGTCGATCTCGATGCGGCCGGTGGTCAGCTTGTCGAGCAGACTTTCCACTAACAACTCCGGCTCATGATGCAGAAAGAAGGCGCCGTATAACAGATTTACCCCGACCACGCCCAGTGCCTCCTGTTGGAGCGATGCCTCGGTGTCGAGCATCCGCACGTGGATCAGAATTTGGCTCGGCTCGTCGCGTGGGCGGGACTGAAATTTGATGCCCATCCAGCCGTGGCACTCGTTGCCGCCCTTGAAACTGCGGGCCACGACCGTGTCGGCAAAGGCAAAGAACGCGGTGTTATCGCCGCGTTTGTCGCTAAGGCGCTCGACATTGAGTGCGAACTCGCGGTCCAGCATCGCCTGCAGGCGGGAGCGCGAGACGTAGCGATCGCCGCTGCCGTAGATCGCGTCGCTGACGATCATGTCATAGGCGGAAATACTTTTCGCCACAGTGCCGGCCGCCGCGCCGACCCGGAAGAACCAGCGCACGACTTCCTGCCCCGCGCCGATCTCGGCCAGCGTCCCGTACCAGCGCGGGTCGAGATTGATTTTAAGTGCCTTGGAGTGGGTATCGAGTTCTTCCTCTTTCATCACGGCCGTGAAAGCAGGAAGCGGGCCACCGGATTATTTCAGCGGGTTCTCCTTCAGCAGTTCATCGGCCATGTAGAATCCCTGGCGCCCCTTGGTGGCCTGGCGGACGGCGGTGACCTGAGCCGGTTGGACGGCGGGAGCCTTGTTGCCGAAATTATTCCGCACGTAGGTGAGCACCGCTGCGACTTCCGTATCATCGAGAATGCCACCGAATGGAGTCATAGGGACCAGTCCGTCGTATTTTTTGCCGTTCATTTCAAATGGCCCCATCAGACCGTGAAGGGTGAGCTTGATCAGGCGGTCTGGATCACTGTCGACCCAAGCGCTGCCGGCCAGCGGCGGGAAGGCGGGTTCGAGTCCTTTTCCATCCGGTTGGTGGCAGGTCGCACAGTGGGCATCGCGGAAATAAATTTCATGTCCGGCAAGGAACTGCTGTTTTTCTGTCGCCGTCAGGTAGGCGGGAATGGGGGGTGCCGGATGTTCATTCACCACCGCATCCTGCACGCCATCCAGCCGCGATTTGGCGGTGGCGGCGGCTCCTTTGGTCCATTCGTCTAGCGGTTGGGCGGACGCGATGGCGACGATTTTCTTGCCACTGGCATTGTTCAGCCACGAACCGGCGATGATTGCCTCCAGGCGCACACGGCCGTGGGGATCGGCCGCGGCTTTTTCCAACAGCGCGGCGTGATCGGCGATCTTTTGGGTGTTGTAGCGGAGGACCCGGACCGCAGCGGCGCGGGCGTGATAGTCCTGCGCGTCGAGGAGCTGGCGGAGGAGGGGCTCATCGACTTGATTCAGCCCCCAGGTGGTCCACAGGGCTTCCAACAGATCGTGCTCGCGGCGCGGTGACTTGGGATCCAGTTTGGCCACCCATTCCTTGAGTGCGGGTAGCACTTCGGCGGCCGGGTGCTCGCGGAGTTCCCGGCGGCTGCGGTAGCGGGTCCGGTATTCGGGCAGTTTAAGATTTTCTAGCAGAGTGGCCACGGGGGCCTTGTCGACCTGCGCGGGCTTGACTAACGGACGCGACGGATAGGTGATCCGATAGATCCGGCCGTGGACGTGGTCGCGCAGCGGATCACGTGCGTTGTGCTGCATGTGGCCGATGAGGATGTTGTGCCAGTCGATGAGATAGAGCGAGCCGTCGGGCGCGAACTCGAGGTCCACCGGGCGGAAATTTCCGTCGGAGGACTTCACCAGATCCTGACGGAAAGTCGTCTTGTAACCGGTGCCGTCATCGACGATGGAATGCTGTTTGATGCCGAGGAATCCGATGTTGTTGCAAAGCAGCATGTCGCCCTGGACTTCATCTGGGAAATGGCGGGAGGAAATGAACTCGAGGCCAGAAGTCGGGCGCACGGCGTTGCCTTTCGGCGCGAGGTCGGGCGAGGACGGACTTTGGCTGCCGTAAGTGGGTTTGGAGGAGGCGGGAAGCATCCAGTTAATGCTGGTGCCCGAGGTGTGGAGGAAAAAGTGTTGGCCCCAGTCGTCGAAGGCGATGCCCCAAGGATTCGGGATGGAGAGCTGGGCGGTGCGTTCGAGTTGGCTGCGTTGCGGATTATAACGGAAGAAGCCGCCGTTCATCGCGCGGACCGGACCGTAAGCAGTTTCCACATTGGAGTGGAGGAACACACCCTCGCCCATCAGGAAGGCGCCGGAAGGATCGGCACAGAAAGCGCTGATGGCATGGTGAGTGTCGTGCGTGTCGAAACCACCTAACACGATTTCCCGCACGTCGGCTTTGTCGTCGCCGTCGGTGTCGCGCATCAGGATGAGATTCGGCTCTTGGGCGACATAGACGCCCTCCGGGGCGAACTCGAAGCCGATGGGCAGGTTGAGCTTGTCGGCGAAGACGGTTTCCTTATCGGCGCGGCCGTCGCCATTGGTGTCTTCATAAATGAGGATCTTGTCGTTAGGAAGCGCGTCGCCGGGACGATAGGCGGGATAGGTGGGCATGGTGGCCACCCACAGCCGGCCGCGGTTGTCGAAGGAGATCTGCATCGGGTTCGCGAGATTGGGAAATTCCTTCTCTGAGGCGAACAGCTTGATTTTGTATCCTTCGGGCACGGTCAATGCCTTCTCGGCCTCCTCGCCGTAGAGGTATTCTGGACTGCCATTTTTGGCGCTGGCCTTGTAGTTGGTGGGCACCGGCGGCAGCGTATGGGTCTTGGAATCATCGACGCTGAGGTTGGTGGTCTTGCCGGAAGCCACGGCGTGGATGAGCTTGTCGCGCAGAGTCAGCATTTCACGGGTTTTCTGGACTTCATCCGGGTAGTTTTGCGGACCGAACGGATTGTAGCGTCTGCCATAGGAATGAACGCCGTTGAGGATGTTATAGTCGTTCTCCCAGAACCAGTTTTTCTGTTGGACCGCCGCGTGCACCTTCACCGCATCCGTCTTGGCGTCCACCGATTGAGGTCCGAAAACGCCGCTGGCCAGTAGGCCGGCGAGCTGCTGATAGCCCGCCTCGGTCGGGATAAATCCGCGCGTGGTGAAGGGTTCCTTGGCCTTGCCGTAAATTTCGAGAGTCGGGGTGAAAAGGTCGATGAAGGTCAGCGAGTATTTCTTCGCGACGCGTTCCATGGCGGCGGTGTAAAGTTTCAGATTTGAGTTCTCCGCCGTGCCGTTCGGGAGGTCGCGGGTTTTCGACTGATCTTCGTAGGCGATCGGGGAAACCAGCACAAGCCGCGGTGCCGCCGCTCCATTATAAGCCTTGCTGAGAGTGTGAACGACGAAGGCGTCGAGCTCAGCTTCGTAATTAGCGACGCCCTTGGGGCCTTCGAACGATTCGTTATAGCCGAAGAACGCGACGATGGTATCGGCTTTCAGATGAGTGAGCCATTGGTCGGGAGTCGGGAAAAAGCCAATGCCATCGTGGCGGGCTTTGTCCGGGTGAAATTTCTCGGCACCGGGAAATGCCCACTGCGATTTGCGGGACGGATGAGGCCGGAAACCCGGAGTGTCTCCCGGGCGGCCCATGTTGCGGATGATGAGCTGTTTGTCCGGATTACGCTGATAGATTTCGGTTTCGAGTCGGCCGTAGTAAAGATCCCTTTCTGCTAGGCCGTTGCCAATGAAAACGATTTTCTCACCCGGCGATGGTGGGGCAATTGCCTGAGACCGGGCGGTGGCGGCCGCGGCGGGCTCGTCATGAGGGGCATGGCGCTGGGTGTCATCGGCCTTTTGATCACCCTCCGCAGCTTTGGCTGCGGTGGCGGCTCCTTTTTGCGCGTCCTTCCCTCGGGCCTGACGGTCTTTTTTGGGATCGCTAACCGCTGCGCCTTTTTGCCCGGGAAGACCGGTGGCCGGACTCTTGCCGAGGACATAGTCGGCAGGTTTGAGATTGCGCTCCTTGTAATAGTCTTTCTGGCCGATCGCACTGTAGTTGGTCGGTTGAAACGGATCGACATAGCTAACATCCGCCTGCGCCGGGACCTTCAGGCCGGTGAAATCCAGAGAAGCGTTGACCATTAAGCGGCGCAGGTCTTCATCGGCGAAATCGGTGCTGGCTCCGAGCGTGGTGCAGAGTGCCTTGCCTTTGGTGGTGCCGTTGGGCGCGGTGTATTCGCGCAGCCAAACGAGCGGCATCATCGGATTGTTTTTCGGACCGTCCAGATTCTTGGAAGCGGGATCCAGGGTTTCGGTAACCGCGCCGCGAAGCAGGATGGTGGCGGCTTTTTGATCGAGATTTGCGATGCCATAGACGTCGGTGGTGGCGAAAATTTCTCCCACCCCGTTGAGAAGCGGGTTCTTTGCGTTAGCCGCTTCGACCACGCCGCGGGTTCCCTCGACCTTGTGGCTGCCGTGGTGACTCACCCATTTTTCACCGAGAATCTTGAGTCCGAATTCCGCCCATTTGAAATCACCGGTCGCGGCGGGGCCGCTGAAGGCGTGGGTGGCAGTGCGGAAGCCGATCACCGGTTTGCCGGCATTAAGATAGGCCGCGAAACGGGCGATTTGATCATCAGGCAACTGCCGGAAGCGGGTGCCGATGATCAGAAGATCGGCCGAATCCAGCGCCGCGGTGCCGGGGATGTTTTTCTGGAAATTCGGGTCGATGTAGCCGCCGTCCGGGTTGATTGCAAAAAGAACGACACAGTCGAAGCCGAATTTCTGGCTGAGAATCTTGGCCAACATCGGACAGGATTCCTCGCTGCGGTATTCCTCGTCGCCGGAAATGAGGACGACCTTTTTGCCGTTGGAAGTGCCGGCCTTGGCAGGAATCGTCAACCAATCGGCAGCTTGGCTGGCCGTGCAGGCGATGACGAGAGTGGCGAGCGATGCGAGTAGGGCTCTGGAGGATGAGGGGTAGATCATACGACCCGGCCAGATACGCGACGGAGCTGCCGGTCTTTCGCCGGCTTTCCCTGGAAATCGCCGATCATGGAGACAAGCGCTCGATTTTCCAGCCCGCCTCGTCGCGGCGGTAAAGAAAGCGGTCGTGCAACCGTGCCGGGCCGCCTTGCCAGAACTCGATCATCGCCGGCCTCACCCGGTAGCCGCCCCAAAACGAGGGCAGTGGGATCTCACCATGGCTGAACTTTTCTTTGATCTCCGCCAGCTTCTGCATGAGAAATTTTCGCGAAGTGATGACCTCACTCTGGTTGGAGACCCAAGCGCCGATCTGCGATTCGCGCGGCCGGGAGGTGAAATATTTCAACGACTCCGCCGTGCTGATCTTCTCGACGCTGCCCTGAATGATCACCTGCCGCTCCAGCGTGATCCACGGGAATAACAGGCTGACGCGCGGATTCTGCTCCATCTGTTTTGCCTTGCGGCTGCCGTAGTTGGTGAAGAAGACGAATCCGTCGCCATCGAAATATTTCAGCAAGACCGTCCGCTGATAGGGCATGCCGGTCTCATCGACGGTGGCCAGCGTCATCGCGTTCGGCTCGTAAAGGCCGAGCTCGGTCGCCTGGATGAACCACTCGGAAAATTGAGCCACCGGCTCGGCCTGCATTTCCTCACGCTTCAAGCCACGGTCGGAGTATTCTTTGCGGAAATCGGCAAGGTCCATGGCGGAGCTTTAGACCACGGTCCGGAAGTGCGCAAGGGTTGCGCGCGGCTTGTGATTCATCCTTTGCTTACGGGTGCTTCGAGTCGTTGATGAAGCGGTGGTCGATGGCGTGCTGCATGCTCAGAACGAGCAGGGGTTTCGCATCGCCTCCCAATTCGTGGCCAACGATCTCGTATTCCTGTTTGAGATTGGTGTGGATCAGATAGGGATTGTCGGTGTTGATGCAAAAGGGAATGTCGTTGTCGGCGAGATCCCTCACAAAGCGGGCGATGCAGGGGAAATCAGGAATCACGCGGGTGACGAGATTTACCGTGGGACAGAGCTCCAGGCAGATTTTCTCCTCGCGCAGCAAGGTGATCAGGGCGTCCCGTTTTTTACCCTTCGCGTTGCGGAGCTCGATGCCGTGGCCGATGCGGTCCGGATGGATCGCCTCGATCACGCGGAGCATGCCATCCGGTCCGGTTGCCTCGCTTTCGCCGACATGATAGGTGATTTTTAATCCGGCTGCGCGGGCCTTTTCCATCATCACGGAAACCTCGCTCATCCACGGCTTACTGAGTTCGAGCGCCCGCGATTCCGGGCCGGCCATGTCGACGCCGACCACGCCGTTCGCACCGTTAAGCGATCCACGGCTGCGCCATTTGATCGCTGCGTCGATGATCTGCCAGCCCGCCTCCAGCGAAAGATCGCGCCCCAGCGATAGGATGATGCCGGTGGCCACGCCGTAGTGCAGCGATGCCCGTTCCAGTCCCTGGATCACGGCGAGAATGATGGCATCCATCGTATGGAGGCCGTGGCGCATGCGCTTGTG
>JBBQDJ010000126.1:0-9125 GCA_038319595.1 Verrucomicrobiales bacterium | reverse complement strand
TTCACCCCATTTCTCTGCCCACTCGCTGGGCAGACGCAGGGGTTTGCCTTCAGGCATCCGGACGAGGGCGAGGGATTGGCGGGCGGTGACGAGGAGCGCGCCGTCGGCCTCGCGGATCATTTCGAAGACGCACCAGAAGCGGGCTTTGGAGATTTCCGCGAGGCGGCCATGGATGACGAGCCAGTCGCCGAGTTTGGCGGGGCGCTTGTAGTCGATCTCGGTGCGGGTGACGTCCGGATAGACGCCGGTTTCCGACATGTTGCGGAGGTCCATTCCGAGTTTCGCGGCGAGACGGGTGCGGCAGGTCTCGATCATGCGCAGGTAGGCGATGTTGTGGACCACGCCGCCGCAGTCGGTATCGAAGAACATGACCTCCTCGCGGGATTCATGGGTGGGGACGGGCTCGGACATGGATGAATTGTGGCGGAAGTGGGATGCCGCCGCAATCTTGGCTTGTGAGGCGACGTAAAGATTGCTTTAACTTGCTTAAAGTGTTTTCAGAGAAATTCCATTTCGTGACGGCTGCGTTGCTGCTGGCCTTTGGCCATACGGCGGTCGCTGCGGGAAATTTCGCCCTGCCGGCGGAAGGACCGGTGGCATTCCGTCGCGACCGGGTGCCGTTGGATGTGGACACGATGGGCAAGCTCTCGATGCAATTGGTGACATTGGCCAACGGGATGGAAGGGAAAACTCCAGCGGAGCGGCGGGGAGCGGCGCAAATGTTAGCGTTGGCGCTCGCCCTAGATCCCGGCCATGCGCGGGCGCGGCGGGTGCTGGAGGAATTTGAAAGCGGCAAGCACCAAGCAGATGGGGATGCCGAAAATCTAGCGAAAAGCCGGACCCGGATCTGGCAGTGGATCGGTTGGCTGGAAACGGCTGCAGCCGGGAACGACGGCCAAGCGCTGGCGGCCTGTCTCAAGGACGTGGTCGCGGTTTCCGATCCCTCCGATCCCCGGGTTGCAGAACTGCTAGCAAACGCACAAAAGGGCGCCTGGGCGGAATGGCTTCCGGCGGAAGCTGCCTACGAAGAGTCAACGACGACGGCACCTACCCAGGAGGAGGAGATGCCTCAAGATCCAGTCGAGAAGCCGGAGATCCTCCTTACCCAGGCGATGGTATCCACACCGCTGTGGAAGCAGATCGACAAGGATGATAATACCCAATGGAAACTCGAGGTCGCACCGCTTCGCATGGTGGCGAGTGCCGCGTCTGCCGAGGATGCCGAGCAAACGAATTTTTCCTTGATGCTCGGCAAGCCGGAGACCGGCGGCCAGCTCACGTCTTTGATCGACCGACTGCGCAAGCTGCTTACCGCGCAGCATGGCAAACTTCCGGCGGGTCGCACCGTCACCATCGATAGCCCGGAGTTGGAAATCTCTCTGGCGTCCGGTCAGCGGCACTCGGTCAGCGGCGCGATCGGAGTGCTGGCCAGTTCGGCAATCAGTGGACGTGAACCGGAGGCGACGATCATCGGCACGCTCGATTCAACCGGCACCTTCAAGCTGCCGAGCGACTTTTGGGATCAGCTCCGTGCCGTGGATAGCGGCAACGGCGGACGATTGGTGCTACCCAACGAAGCAGCAGCCTACCTGCCATCGATGCTGGCCATGGAGAACCCGAAGTTTTTCATGGATCATGAGGTGGTGTTAGCGGCGGATTTCAAACAACTACTCAGTCTGAGCGCGAAAACACCGGATGAAGCTATCGCCCGGATTTCCGCGCAGTTCAGCGAGATCCGCGGGAAGATGGGCACCCAGCCGCTGGGCCAATACGTCGCTAACAGTTTCATCCGGCGCCGCCTCGCGGAGATCTCCCAAGCCGCGCCCTATCATTACTCGGCGAAAATGCTGGCGATCCAGGGTGCTGGCAACCGCCCGATCTATGTGAGCCGGCTGGTGGTGATGAGCGAACTGCGGCGGGCCATCAAGCCACTGGATTGGGTGGTCGAACACGGTTATTCTGAATACGAGTCGGCCGAGGCAAATGCCATCGGGGCCACCTTTGAGAGCTGCCGAAGTGAGATCGAGCGTCTTCAGCGCTATACGGAAAAAGCGGACCGTGGGTTGGTCGATCAGGCAATGACCATGGTCACCCTGCTGCGCCCCATTGAACGGGCGGCAAAGGCTCGGCCCGACCCTGAAGATTACAGCGGGCGCAACTCGCAGATGGGTGCCATTTCCGCGTTTTTGAAATCCCGTAAGGAAGTGTTCAACATGCTCAGCCAGACATCGCAGAGCGAGCCGTCTCAGGGGCGTTAGAGCGGCACTGGTCAGGATTCCCACTTTCTGTGCATTTCTGTGACAAGTGGCTTCGGCGAACTTGCATTTCAAGAAGCTTCCGATAGCTTCCCGACCACTGTGAATCCCACGCTGCGGCTGACTCTTTGCCAAACTCTTCCGCTTTTACTCGTGGCGGGTCTTTTAGTCTCTTGTGATACTCCGCAGAAAACGGGGCTCCGCGAGTTGGCCAAACGCGGGATCGAACCGTCGGGACAGGCGCTGCTGCAGGCCGTCAATGAAAACGACGCGCGACGCGCGGGCTGGCTCATCGATGCTGGCGTTTATACCGAGCAATGTGACGCTTCAGGAAAGACTCCCATGCGTCTCGCCTTGGAAAATCGCGACCTTCGCACGGTTTTCAAACTTCTCGATGCCAAGGCGAATGTAAACGCCGCCACGCCTGACAAGGTCAGCGTGCTCGGTATCGCCGTCGCCCTCGGTGAAACCGCCATCGTTGAGAAATTCCTGAAATCCGGTGCCCGCACCGACGGACTGATGCCGGACGGTGAGAAGATCCTGCCTTGGGCGATTCGGGAGGGCCGCCTGACCTTCGTCCGCACGATGATGAAATCCGGAGCGGATCCCCATCTCAAGGACCGCATGGGGAATTCACTGCTCCACGTGGCGATGGAAGTGAAACGCCGCGATCTCGTCGACGAGCTGATCGATCTCGGTGCCGATCCCGGTGCCACCAATGCGGCCGGCGAGACGACGATCCAACTGGCCTTCCGCAACGGCTGGCTCGATGTCGTGCCAAAGCTCGCCGCCGCCGGTGCGGATCCGAATGCCGCCGGTGTCGATGGACTTACTTTGTTAGATCACGCGATCTCAGCCGGAGACACATCCCGGATCGCCCTACTGCTCAAAACCGGCGCCGATCCGAATCATCATGATCCGACCGGAGACTCTCCCAGCCCACTCGAACGGGCTTTCACCGACAGCACCCCGGAGATTTTCCGCGTTCTTCTCGATCATGGTGCGCAGCCATCCGCCGCGCACTTGGACGGATGGCTGTGGCAAGCGTTTCACCTAAGTGACCCGGACCGTGCTCGCATCCTGTTAGCACGCGGGGCGCAAGGGAAAACCATCGATCCGCAGGGACGCTGCCTCGTCGAGGCCGCGGCACTCGCCAGCAACGGAACCTTCGTCAAGTTGCTGATGGATTACCAATGCCCGTCGGGAAACGCGCTCTATCACTCCGCCGTCCGGGGCGATCTCGACATGGCCGGCCTGCTCGTCGCCGGTGGTGCGCCGGTCAACGTCACCCGTATCCCTTCGCTCGACACGCCGTTTGCCGCCGCCATCCGCCGGAAGCAGGACCATGTCGCCGCATTTCTCCTGCGGAATGGAGCGGACATCGGCCTCCGCCTGCCAGAAGGCCAAACGCCGCTTCACCTTGCCATCGCCCGCGGTTGCCACCTCACGGTCAAAGAGCTGCTCGACGAGGGGGCGGACCCTAACACACCGTTCGATCTGCCAGTCTCCAATGCGTTTCTCAAGGGGGTCCGTCCCGGCGTCCTGCGCTGGGTCCTGAAATACGATCGGGGGGTCACGCCACTGATGCTCGCGGCAGATTCCGGCGTCGTCGAGTCCGCCCGTGCGTTAATGCAGGCAGGGGCAAAAACCGGGGGCCGGACCCGCGCCAGCGACATCTGGCCGATCAATTTCGCCTCCCGCCGCAACGACGTGCGAATGATGCGGCTTTTCCTAGGGCGGGATCCAATGCGCGAGGAACGCCGGATCGAGATCCGCTTGTCGGAACAACGAGCACGGGTGTTCGACTCCCTTGGCAAAGAGATTTTCACCACCAAGGTTTCCACCGGCAAGAAAGGCCATGACACGCCGACCGGTGAATACGTCATCACCAACAAATATCGCGATTGGAACTCCACGCTCTATCATGCGAGCATGCCGTATTTCCAACGCCTGAGTTGTGGGGACTTCGGTCTCCATCAGGGCAATGTCCCCGACTATCCAGCGTCGCACGGCTGTATCCGCGTGCCTGCGGGCAACGCGCAGAAACTTTTCAGCATGACCCAGTCCGGCGACCGCGTGAATATCATTCCATAGGTCCCATAGGTCCCATAGGTCCCATAGGTCTTATCATTCTTGCGTCACCACCCCAGAAGCCGCGTGACCGCGGTTTGCAGAGCAGTCTCCAGCACCGCGGCCTCGCCGTGACTCAGCGGCAGAGTGACCTTCCGCAGGGACTTGTCCGAGGAGTCCTGCCGGGAAATGCACAATAGATAGGGGGCGCGCTCCGGATCGTCCTGGCGGACCAGTTCGAAGGCGCTGTTCGCCTTTTCCGACTGATGGAAAAGTTTCGCTTGGGGCACGCGACCTTGGAGCGCGGCAATGACAGTGCCGAGATCGGACAGCCCCCATTTCATGGTGATCTTGTTTTCCCAATCGAACTGCTTCTCGCCCGATTGATGGGCGGCATCGACGAAGAGGGAGGCTTTCACTTTGTTCAGTCCGAAGCGGACCACGCCGCCACTGCCGCGGGAGTTCGGCTTGTAAATGGCGTATTCAGCGGAGCGCTCGGTGACGGGGGTGGATTCGAGGACGGTGTCTTTCATAGGATCATGTGGTTGGATTCGTCTGCGAGATGACATTAAAATTTCCGACACCGCAAGCAAAAAGTGTTCATCGGAACATTTTCACTTGAACAAACTTCTGCCGGTGAGAAATGAATCTTGGCCAGCCTTGTTCCTGTGGGCAGGCTTGCGCCAGTGAACGCCCGCGTCCTCATCGACGGCCCATCCGAGCTTGTCTTCGACTATGCCATCCCGGCCGGGCTCGATGTGCGCCCCGGTTGTCGCGTCCGGATTCCGCTGCGCCGGAGATCAGCGACCGGCACCGTTCTATCGACCGGCGAACCCGAGCAGGCGGACTTCGCCCTCCGCGAACTGGAATCACTGATCGATCCCGAACCACTCATCACGCCGGTCCTGCTACGCACCGCGGACTGGATCGCTCACTACTATGGATCCAGTATCGAGTCGGTGATCCGCTCCGTTTTACCGGAAGGCGTGCGCTCCGAAGAGAACTCCGCGAAGACCCGCCGGGTGGCCGTGCTCACTGCTGCGCCTGATCCCGTCATACTCGCGAAATTGGAAAAACGGGCACCCAAACAATTCGCCATCCTTTCTCTGTTAGCTCATGCGCCAGATCTGCGCCTCGCCGTCGCCGACTTGGGCGATGGAATAGCCGCCGCGCTCAAATCCATGGAAAAAGCCGGCCTACTCCGGCTCGAAGCCGAGGAAGTCCGGCGTGACCCGGATGCTGACAACGTCGATGAGATCTTGGAATCCAAACCTCTTCCGCTCAACCCTGACCAAGCCGCGGCCCTCGACGTCGTCCTCGCGGCGGTTGCGAATCCGAAGGAGTCAAAGCCCATCCTTCTGCTAGGTGTCACCGGCTCGGGGAAAACCGAGGTCTATCTGCAAGCCGCCCGGCGCGCGCTCGACCTCGGGAAAACCGTGCTTGTTCTGGTTCCGGAAATTTCCCTAACACCCCAAACCGTCCGCCGATTTAAATCCCGCTTCGCCGCGATGCAGGAGCAAGTGGCGGTGCTGCACTCGAATCTATCACAAGGCGAGCGCTTCGACGAATGGCATCGCATTCGCAAGGGAATCGCCCGCATCGTCATTGGTGCGCGTTCCGCCGTGTTCGCTCCCTTGCCGGACCTTGGCCTCATCCTCGTGGACGAGGAGCACGAAAACACCTACAAACAGGAAAACGTCCCTCGTTACCATGGCCGCGACGTCGCGGTGCTGCGCGCTGCCTTCGAGCCTTGCGCGATTGTGTTAGGCTCCGCCACGCCCTCACTGGAATCTTGGAATAACACCCTGACCGGCAAATACGATCTCCTCCGCCTCAACCAACGTGCGGACGGTGCGTCGATGCCACTTGTGAGAGTGGTGGATATGCGGCTGGAGCAAACCAAACACAAAGGCGGCCCGGCGATCCTCTCCGACAAACTCCGCACCGCACTCGAACAGCGCTTGGAAAAAGGCGAGCAATCCATCCTCTTCCTCAACCGCCGCGGCTTCGCCCGCTCGCTCCAGTGCACGGCTTGCGGCCATGTCTGCCAATGCCCGCACTGTGCCGTCGCGCTCACCTATCACCGGACCGACGAACGGCTCGTCTGCCACGTCTGCGGCTATCAATCCATTGTGCCAAGGAAATGCCCCGAGTGTCGCGACCCTAACATCCTGCTCCAAGGCTACGGCACTCAGAAGGTCGAGGAGGTCATGGCCAAGGTTTTTCCGAAAGCCCGGTTCGCCCGTATCGATGCCGACGCCATGCGCCGGAAAAACGCGCTGCGCGACACTCTATCCGCTTTCAAGTCGCACAAAATCGACATTCTGATAGGAACCCAGATGATCGCCAAGGGCCTGCATTTTCCTAACGTTACGCTGGTAGGCATTTTGAACGCGGACCTCGGCCTGCACATCCCGGATTTCCGCGCTGGCGAGCGCACCTTCCAGCTCATCACGCAGGTCGCTGGTCGCGCGGGCCGCGGCGATCTCGAAGGTGAGGTCATCGTCCAGACCTTCACGCCGCACTCGCCATCCATCCAGTTCGCCCGCAAGCACGACTTCGACGGCTTCTCCGAGCAGGAAATGGAGTTCCGCCGCCAATTTTCATTCCCGCCCTACGCTCACTGCTCCGTGCTAACAAGCCGCTCCACCCACGAGCGCCGCGCCGAGTTCACCCTGCAGACCCTCCACCTCCGCCTCGCGGAAAATCTGCCTAACGGAATCACCCTTGGCGAGGTGCTGCCCTCGCCGCTCATCCGCTCCCACGGCCAGTTCCGTTTCCAGATCACCCTCCGTTCGCACCGTGCCCGCCCGCTCACCCAACACGTCCAGGCGGTGCTGGCCAAAACCAGCCTGCCCGAGGATGTCACCGTGGTCTTCGACATGGACGCGCTGAATTTCTCGTAGCTGAGAGCGGAAGAACATCCCCCGTTCATCCAAAGGAAATGCTGGCACCACGGAATTTGCTGGCTACGATAGCCCGTGATGTCAACGAATTCGACGATGGACCGCAGGGAGCTCCTCAAAATCATGGCGATGACGCTTGGCAGTTCGATTGCCTTGCCGGAGAGCGTTTTTGCGCGGCTTGCCGAGCCGGTGGATCCGGCGGCCCCGAAATTCCTCTCCCCCGACCAGCGTGCCTTGGTGGCCGTCATCGCGGAGACGATCATTCCCAAAACCGACACGCCGGGCGCGATCGACGCAGGCGTGCCCGGCTGGATCGAACTGCTGGTGCAAGATTGCTTCGAAGCCGCCGATCAGGAGATCATTCTCAAGGGACTTGGCGAGGTGGAGAAACGCGCCGGCGATTCATATCAAAAGCCCTATCGACAGCTATCCACCGCAGAGAGGATCGAGCTGCTCACCGGCATGGAGAACGCCGCGAAACAGGCGAAAAACAGCAAAGCGTTCATCCGTCAATTCAAGGAGCTGACCAAGTTCACCTACGTGAACTCCGAAGCCGGCGGCACTCAAGCCTTTGAATTCATCCTCGTCCCCGGTCGCTGGGATCCCGCCGCCGACCTCAAGCCGGGCCAGAAAGCCTACTCAATCTAACAAATTTTTCCCACCCCATGAATTTAAATCTAAAAGGCAAGGCTGGACACACCTATGACGCCATCGTCGTCGGCTCGGGCATCTCCGGTGGCTGGGCCGCCAAAGAACTCTGCCAGAAAGGTCTCAAGACACTGGTGCTCGAGCGCGGCCGCGACGTGAAGCACATCGTCGACTATACCACGACTAACAGTGCGCCGTGGCAGCTTTCCCATCAGAACAAGCCGACCCGCCAGATGCTTGAGGAGCAGAGCGTCCAGAATCGCACTGGCTACACGGTCAATCCCGCCAACGGCCAGTTCTTCGTCAACGATAAGGAACATCCCTACATCGAGGAGAAACCCTTCGACTGGATGCGCGGCTATCACACAGGCGGCCGCTCGCTGATGTGGGGCAAACAGAGCTACCGACTCTCGCCCATGGACCTGGAGGCTAACGCGAAGGATGGCATCGCGATTCCCTGGACCATCCGCTATGCCGAGCTCGCGCCGTGGTATGATTACGTCGAGAAATTCGCCGGGATCAGTGGCTCGTTAGAAGGCCTCGATATCCTGCCGGACGGGGTTTTCCAACCGGCGATGCCGCTCACTCCCGCCGAACTGGACCTCAAGAAGGCCGTCGAGTCGAAATGGCCGGGACGCAAGGTGATCCCCGGCCGTGTCGCGCATCTAACGGCACCCACTGCCGAGCAGACCGCATTGGGCCGGTCCTCCTGTCTCTATCGGAACCTCTGCATCAGAGGCTGCCCATTCGGTGCCTATTTCAGCAGTCAGGCGGCGACTCTTAAAGCGGCGGAGCTGACCGGAAACATGACGCTGCGTCCGCATTCCATCGTGCATTCCGTGATTTTCGACGATGAGACGAACAAGGCGGTCGGCGTGCGTCTCATCGACGAACTCACGTTAGAAACCACCGAGTTCTTCGCGAAAATCATTTTTCTCAACGCCTCCACCGTGGCTTCGACGTCCATCCTGATGCACTCGAAGTCGAAGCGTTTTCCGGAGGGCATGGACGAGAGCGGATCGCTCGGACGAAATCTCATGGATCACCACCTCGGCGTCAACGCACGCGGGGTTCTCGACACCCACGCGGACAAGATCACTTATGGTCGCCGCCCTAACGGATTTTACATTCCGCGTTTCCGGAATCATTCGGAAAAGGCGAATCAGAACTACCTGCGCGGCTACGGCTATCAGGGCAACGGCATGCGCCAGAATTGGACTCGCAATATCGATGGCTTCGGGGAGGA